>CABZPS010000013.1 GCA_902527635.1 uncultured Pelagibacteraceae bacterium
AATTAATATATAGGATAAACTACTTATTCCTAGAGGCAGCCCAACAACTGTATCGTTAACTAAGCCCGCTAAAAAAACCAATAGATAATCAAAATTTTTAAAATCTTTTAGAGTAAAGAAAAAAATTAAAATAAAAGGAAAATTAAAAGAAAAATATTTGAGCTTTAGATAATTTAAATCAAATTCATTTAATACTGAAAAGAATAACACTATTATTGGTAACAAAGAGTATAATTTAAAATAAAATCCTTTTGATTTAAAATTAATCATTAATCTGTCCTTTGTTCATTACACAACTTTTATATTCCAAAGTCCCTACTTCAAAACCATCATTATTTAAAAAAGATTTACGACATTTATGACTGAATTCTAAATTTAATCTTAAAAATTCTATTTCGTCTAAATCAATATTATACTGAGCAATTATTTGTTTTTGATCATAAATCTCATTTTTAAAATCTGCGATTTGCTTATTTAAATTGTTAATTTTTATTTTTAATAACTCATTTTCATCTTTAAATTTCAAATTGGATTGTACAATAATTTTTTTTTCATCTTCTAATATTTGTAACTTTGTATCTGCGGTATTATTAATTTGAGATATTTCTTCCTCAGCTTTTTGATCTGTATTTTTTACCTCGATTTTCTCAACTAGTTCAGCAAAAACATATTTTAATTGACTAAAATCACTATAAAAATCTACATTAAATTTTTGCGAATTTCCTGTCTCAACAGCTTTCACTCTTCCTATTGGAACTCCACTTTTAAAAATTGCTCCTGTGCCTGAGGTATACACAATACTATCTTCCAAAATTATGTTTGAAATACCATCTTTTATATATTTAATCTCTCCATAATTCTCACCTGTTCCAGTAATTATTGCTTGAATATTTTGTGGAGCAATCGTCACAGGAACATTAGAATTAAGATCAGATAGTAATAATACTCTTGATGTTTTATAATTTACTTCTACTACCCTGCCTATTAGATAGGATCTATCATAAATATTTGTACCAATTTTAATCTTATCCTTGCTACCTTTGTTGATTATTATACTTTTTAGATAAGGACTATCGTGATCAACTATTATTTTTGCCAGTAATTTATCTGAACTTAAAATATAATTGTTAATAAGTGCTTTTAATTCCTTATTTTCAAATTCTGTTATTTTGTCTGAAACAGCTTTGGATTTTAAATGACCTAATTCCTCTTTATCTAATTTGTAATTTTGAAAAAAAGTAGAGTATTCTCTTATTTCAAAGAAAGTGTTTTTTAAAAAATTTTCAGGAATTGAGACTATAAATGATGATCTATAGACAACTTCACTGATACCAGCCTTCAAAAATCTAACAAATTTAAAATCAAAACTTGATAAAACAATTGTAAATATAGAAATAAAAACTAACGTTAATAATGAAAATTTTTGTTGAGTGCTTTTTTTTAAAAAAGCAGAACGAATTGCGATTATAAAATCATCTCTGCTAGAGGCCATTTTTTAATATTCGGTCAGCATAGTAGAAAATGTCTGCTCTTGATCTAAAGCTTTTCCAGTTCCAACTGCGACGCATGATAAAGGGTCATCAGCTATATGAACTGGCAAACCTGTCTCTTTAGAAAAACGCTTATCGATATTTTTTAATAAAGCCCCACCTCCAGTTAATACAAGACCCATATCAACTAGGTCAGCAGATAATTCTGGTGGAGTGCTTTCGAGTGCATCTTTAATACCATTAACCATTTGTTTTAAAATATCATTTAAAGCCTCAGCTGTATCTTCTTCAGTAATATTTACCTCTTTAGGTGTACCTGATCTTAAATCTCTTCCCTTTACTGCGTATGTATTATTATTTGTTGGTATTGCAGTTCCAATTTCTTTCTTTATTTTTTCTGCAGTACTATCTCCAATCATCAAATTATATTCTTTCCTCATATAATTTACCATAGCTGCATCCATAGAGTCTCCAGCAACTCTTAATGATTTAGAATAAACTAGTCCACCTAATGACATAACTGCAATTTCACTTGTACCACCGCCAATATCGACAACCATTGACCCTGTTGCCTCAGATATAGGAAGATTTGCACCTATTGCTGCTGCTATTGGTTCCTCAATTAATTGAACTCTTCTTGCACCTGCAGCTAAGGCACTATCTTGAATTGCTTTTCGTTCAACAGGTGTCGATCCAGTTGGAACACAAATTAAAATTCTAGGATTTGCAAAAGTACTTCCTTTGTGAACTTTTTTAATAAAGTGTTTAATCATTTCCTCGGTGACAATAAAATCTGCAATTACACCATCTCTCAGGGGTCTTATTGCTTGAATATTTCCAGGTGTTCTTCCTAACATAGTCTTAGCTTCGTCACCAACTGCCAAAACCTGCTTTTTTCCTGCTTGCTCTACTATTGCTACTACTGAAGGTTCATTCAATACTACTCCTTGACCTTTTACTACAACTAAAGTATTTGCCGTACCTAAATCAATTGCCATATCTTGGCTCCATACTTTTTTAATCCTCTCAAATATTCCCATTATACTCCTCCTTTAATTTTTTGATGTTCAATATTTTTATAAAGCGATTTTTTTTCTCTTTTGATTAACATTTTATTCAAAGCGTTAAGGTACGCATTTGCTGATGCTACCAAAGTATCAGTATCAGCTGATTGTCCAACTGTAGTACGATCATTTTCCTCGATTTTAACACTGACAGTTGCTTGAGCATCAGTCCCTTCCGTAACAGCGTGGACTTGATACAAAGATAATTTTACCTCATGAGGATAAAGCTCTTTTATACATTTAAAAATTGCATCTACAGGGCCATCTCCTGTTTGAGTAGTTTTCTTTATATCACCAAAAACATCTAGGGTCATATCAGCTCTTTGTGGCTCTCCTGTACCAGCAAAAACTTTTAAAGATTTAAGATTTATAGCATTAATTTTGTTATCTATAATTAAACTATCATCAACTAAAGCAATAATATCCTCATCATAAATATGTTTTTTCTTATCAGCTAAAATTTTAAATTTTCCAAAAGCTGCTTGAACAACATCATCAGTTACATCTGCATATCCAAGATCACTTAATTTATCTTTAAATGCATGTCTGCCGGAGTGTTTACCCATTACTAAAGAAGTTTTTTTAACTCCTACACTTTCTGGAGTCATTATTTCATATGTTTCCCTGTTTTTTAGCATTCCGTCTTGGTGAATTCCCGACTCATGGGCGAAAGCATTTTTTCCAACAATAGCTTTATTAAACTGAACCGGAAACCCTGTGGCATTTGAAACAATTTTTGATGCTTTGCTAATTAATTCTGTCTTGATGCCAGTTTGATAAGGTAATAAATCATCTCTCGTTTTTATTGCCATAACTATTTCCTCAAGAGCTGCATTACCAGCCCTCTCACCAATACCATTGATTGTGCATTCAATTTGTCTTACACCAGCTGATAATCCAGATAATGCATTTGCTACAGCTAATCCTAAATCATTATGACAATGAGCAGAAATAATTGCTTTATCAATATTAGGGACATTATTTTTTATAAGTTTGATTGTCTTTGCAAATTCTTCTGGTATAGAATAACCAACAGTGTCTGGAATATTAATTGTTGTAGCACCACATTTTATTGCTAACTCAATTGTTTTATACATGAAATCTAAATTGGTCCTAGTACCATCCTCACATGACCACTCAACATCATCTGTAAATTTTTTTGCGTAAGTTACACTTTCCTTAATTGCACCTAATACTTGCTCATCTGACATGTTAAGTTTATGCTTCATGTGAACAGGACTAGTAGAAATGAAAGTGTGAATTCTAAATCTTTTCGCAAATTTTAATGACTCGTGGCAAGCATCAATATCTTTTTTAGTTGCTCGAGCCAATCCACAAGGAATTGAATTTTTTATACTTTTACTAATTGCAGTAACTGCCTCAAAGTCTCCTGGTGACGAAATCGGAAAACCAGCCTCAATAATATCAATACCCATTTCATCAAAAACCCTTGAGATCTGAATCTTTTCCTCAACACTCATAGAAGCTCCTGGTGATTGTTCACCATCTCTCATTGTTGTGTCAAAAATGTAAACTTTTTCTTTTTCAGACATAAAATTATCTTTCAAGAAATATACAACCTATCGTTTAGATTGCAAAATAAATCAACTAAATTACCCCAATTTGAAACAAAAATTTACTTCTTATCACTATCCACTAATTTTTTCTTGCCAATCCATGGCATCATTGCTCTTAAATTTGCCCCAACTTTTTCTACCGGATGCTCAGCTAATTTTGCTCTAGTAGCTAAGAAATTTTTTTGGCCATTTTTACATTCATCCATCCATGCCTTTGTAAATTTTCCTGATTGAATATCTACCAATACCTCTTTCATTCTTTTTTTTGTTTCCTCTTTATTAATTATTCTTGGTCCAGTTTGATATTCACCATATTCAGCTGTATTAGAAATTGAATAATTCATATTAGCAATTCCACCCTCATAAATAAGATCTACGATTAATTTCACCTCATGAACAGTTTCGAAATACGCCATTTCAGGTTCGTAACCAGCCTCAACCAATGTTTCATATCCATTTTTTATTAGTTCTACTAATCCACCACACAGAACAGTTTGTTCACCAAATAAATCTGTTTCAACCTCGTCTTTAAAAGTAGTTTCAATAATACCAGATCTTCCCCCGCCGATTGCTGAAGCATAAGACATTGCAAGATCTCTTGCCTTTCCAGATCCATTTTGGTGAACTGCAAATAAACATGGTACACCACCACCTTTTTCATATTCACTTCTTACCAAATGACCAGGCCCTTTAGGAGCGACCATGAAAACATCTAAATCTTTTCTTGCTTTTATCAAATCATAATGAACATTTAGACCATGCGCAAAAGCTATTGAAGATCCTTCTTTAACTCTTTGCTCAATATGATTTTTATAAATTGATGCTTGTAATTCATCAGGAGTTAATATCATCACGATGTCAGCCCATTCAGCTGCATCTGATAAATTCATAACTTTTAGTCCTTTAGACTCTGCTTTTGCTATACTAGAAGATCCATCTCTTAAAGCTACTACGACTTCCTTAATACCACTGTCTTTTAAGTTTAAGGCATGAGCATGACCTTGACTTCCGTAACCAAAAATTGCTATCTTTTTATCTTTAATGAGATTACTATCAGTATCTTTTTCATAAAACATTTTCATTTTTCTCTCCTTTAATAAATTTATTTAAATATTTCAGAACCCCTAGTCATAGCTATTGCACCCGTTCTTGATGTGCTTATAAGTCCGTCTGACTTAAGTTTTTTATTCATTTTATCAATTTCTCTTCGTAATGCAGTAATTTGAATTACTACAGATTTTTTTGTTTTATCTAATATTACTGGATTGAAAGTTTTGCAAGCTTTAAGACACTTATCAATTTTACTTTTATTTCCCACAACTTTAAGAAGAGCCATTTCTTTAAAAATGACTTTTTTATCCTCTCGTTTAAAGTCTGCAACTTTGTGAACTGGGACTAATTTTTTTAATTGTAGTTTAATTTGATCGATTACTTGGGGTGTTCCAGTGGTTACAATGGTTATTCTTGATATATTTTTTGTTGCATCAATCTCTGCTACAGCTAGAGATTCTATGTTATAGCCTCTGCCAGAAAACAATCCGACTACTCTTGCAAGAACTCCTGCCTCATTATCTACCCAGACCACAATAATATGAGTGTCAGATTTACTTTTTTTTGTTGGAATATTATAAGCTGATTTGGGGTTCGACATTAAACTAAGGCTTTTCCTTTACCTGTAATTTTATTATCTTTTTTATCATTTGGACCTAAAATCATCTTATTGTGAGGTTTTCCTGATGGTATCATCGGAAAGCAATTCTCATTAGGGTCAACTCTACAATCAAAAATTACTGGACCATTATGAGCTAACATTTCATTTATTTTAAGGTCTAATTCATCTGGATTATCAGCTTTAATTCCTTTACACCCATATGCCTCTGCTAATTTTACAAAATCTGGCAATGCTTCAGAATAACTTTCAGAATAGTTTTTTTCATGAAGTAATTCCTGCCATTGCCTTACCATTCCCATATATTGATTATTCAAAACAAATATTTTAATTGGCAAATTATACTGAACTGCTGTTGACATCTCTTGCATGGTCATTAGTACTGATGCTTCTCCAGCAATATCAATAACAAGCTTATCAGGATGCGCAATTTGAACACCTACTGCAGCTGGGAGACCATATCCCATTGTTCCAAGTCCACCAGATGTCATCCATCTATTTGGTTTATTAAATTTATAATGTTGTGCGGCCCACATCTGATGTTGACCGACTTCAGTAGTAATAAACGTGTCTTGATTTTTTGTTAATTCGTATAATCTTTGTACCGCATGCTGGGGTTTAATAGATTCTTTACTATTTATAAAACCGAGTGAGTCTTTTTTTCTCCATTTTTCAATTTTTTCCCACCATTTAGAAACATTTTGTTTATTTGAATTTTTAAAACCATTTTTTTTTTGACTAATAGTTTTAACGGCTGCTTTGAGAACCTCATTCACATCACCCACGATTGATAAATCAACTTTAATTATTTTATTTATCGAAGATGGATCAATATCAATATGAACTTTCTTAGATTTTGGAGAAAATTCGTCTATCTTTCCAGTAATTCTGTCATCAAATCTGGCTCCAATATTTATTAATAAATCACAATCATGCATAGCATTATTTGCTTCATAAGTTCCGTGCATACCAAGCATACCTATAAACTGACTATCATCTCCAGGAAAAGCACCTAGTCCTTGTAATGTTGACGTAATTGGAAAACCAATCATTCGCACAAACTCTCTTAATGACTCACTTGCTTCTGGACCTGAGTTGATAACTCCACCACCAGTGTAAACTACAGGTTTTTTTGCTTTCGCAATTAAGTCAACAAATTCATTAATTTCTTCTTGAGAGAAATTGCTATGCAATTTTCCATTAGATTTTTTTTCTTTTTTTGGTTTCGTATATTTGATTTTTGCAAATTGAATATCTTTTGGAATATCTACTAAAACTGGACCTGGCCTTCCTGTTGTGGCGACTCTAAAGGCTTCATGAAGAGTTTTTGATAGTTCTTTAATGTCTTTTACTAACCAATTATGTTTTGTGCATGGTCTAGTAATTCCTGTTGTATCACACTCTTGAAAAGCATCTGTTCCTATCAAATGCGTTGGTACTTGTCCTGAGATACAAACTAATGGTATCGAGTCCATATAAGCATCAGTCAAAGCTGTAACTACATTTGTAGCTCCTGGTCCAGAAGTAACTAGAACAACACCAGGTTTACCAGAAGACCTGGCATAACCCTCAGCTGCATGACCGGCGCCTTGTTCATGTCTAACTAATATATGCTTTATAGAAGAGTGATTTTTTAATTCATCGTAAATTGGAAGAACCGCACCTCCAGGATAACCAAAAATAAATTCGACGTCTTGATCCTCAAGGCATTTAAAAACAATTTCAGCTCCTGAATATAATTTAGACATTTAAGCAATCTAGCTGAAGTTGTGCTTATTGGTCAAGGTAAAGTAAAAAAATATCTAAATATTTTCAAGAAAGTTGTTCAGCCTGTTATGCCTGATTTTGTTCCAATCCATCATATTTCCTCTGCCCCAAGTAACCTGTCTTTTAGCGTATTGCCTGGTCTTTATTGATATTCTCTCAATAACCTCATTAATTTCAATTTTTTTATCAATAAAGTCCTTAATTTCAATTAAGCCTATTGCCTTAGTTGCAGTTCTTTTTTTTGAAACCTTCATGTTTAAAAATTTTTTAGCCTCTAAAATGGCACCTTTATTGATCATGTCTTGAGCACGGTTGTGAATCTTATTAACTAAAATATCCCTTGGGCAATCGATGTAAATTTTATAAAAGTCTTTATCTTCAAAAATTGATTTGGTTGCCTTAAACCACTCAAGTAATGTTTTTTTGGTAAATAATTTAACCTCATAAGCTCTTATTAATCTTTGAGTATCAGATGGATTGACGTAATCTTGAATTTTTGGATCAAGTTTTTTTAATTTTTTAAGAAAAATTTTATTACCAATAGAAATGTTCAATTTCCTAACTTTTTCTCTTATACGGATTGGAATTTTGGGGATATTAACCATCCCATCAGTTAACGTTTTGAAATATAAACCAGTGCCTCCAACTATTATTGGAACATTCTTTCTCTTTTTAATCTCGGAAATTTTTTTTTTTGCAGCTTTCAGCCATTCCCCTGATGAGTAATTTTTTTTTACAGACTGAAATCCGTATAAATGATGCTTAATCTTTTTGTAATCTTTTTTTAAAGGTCTAGCAGACAAAATCTTAAGATCTTTATATACCTGCATGCTATCAGCATTTATAATTTCACCCTTTATTTTTTTTGCAAGTTTTATTGCGAATTCTGATTTTCCTGATGCTGTGGGTCCATAGATTAAAATAATTTTGGATTTAAAATCCATAAATTAATCTAATTTAATACCAATATATCTTCTTTGATTTTGACTATTATAAATAACTAGTAAAATCGTTTTTTGATCGCTGTCTAAAACTTTTTTCACAACATCAGATAAATCGTTAATAGATCTAATTTTTTTCTTTTGTGCTTCTAAAATTATACTATTTAACTCTATAGACCCTTTTAATGGACTATCATTTTCAATTTTAGTGATTATTAATCCTGATGTTTGGTTGGGTAAATTTCTACTTTTAATATCTTCTTTATTAATCAACCTTACGTTTATTTTAAGCTTGTCAATTGAAGTCTCTTTTGGAGAAGTTTTTTTCTCAGCAACTTTAAAATCCTCTGAGGTCTCTAGTCTACCAAGCTTGATTGTTTTAATTATCTCCTTTTTATTTCGCCAAATTTTTACTTTTACATTTTTTCCAACTTCTGTTCTAGCAACAATTGTTGGAAGTTCTTTCATCTCTTTTATCTTCTCACCATTAAATTCAAGTATAATATCACCTGCTTTGACACCAGCTTCCTTAGAAGGACTATTCTCAGCAACACTTGCAACTAATGCGCCTCTAGGTTCATCTAAATTTTCAACGTCTGCAATCTCTTTTGTAACATCCTGAATTCTGACACCTAACCAACCTCTTTTGGTTTCACCAAATTTTATCAACTGATCTATAACAATTTTTGCACTGTTAGATGGTATTGCAAAGCCAATTCCAATAGATCCACTCCTTCCAAGAATAGCCGTATTAATTCCTATTACATCTCCATTTAAATCAAAAAGAGGACCACCAGAATTTCCGGAGTTAATTGATGCATCCGTTTGTATGTAATCTTCATATCGAGTTAAGCCTAATGAACGATTTCTTGCTGAAATAATTCCAGATGTAACAGTCCCACCGAATCCAAATGGATTACCAATTGCAATTACCCAATCACCAATTCTTGCTTTATCAGAGTTTCCAAATTTAACTGGAATGAATTTCTCATTAGAATCTAATTTTAAAACAGCTATATCAGAAAGAGGATCTGCTCCAATTACCTGAGCTTTAAACTCTTTGTCACCGTTGACTCTTACAATGATATCCTCTGCATCCTGAATTACGTGGTTATTAGTAATTACTATTCCTTTTTCATCAATAATAAAACCTGATCCTAAAGCAGCAGACTTTCTTTCTTGAGGAGCTCCAAATTCTTTGAACATGTCTTCAAATGGTGAGCCAGGTGGAAATTGAAATGGAAAGGGATTTGATTGAGTGGTAACAGTTGTAGTAGTTGAAATATTTACAACTGATGGCATTAATTTTTCTGCTAAATCAGCGAATGATCCTGGAATTTCCTCAGAGAAAGAGGAAAGTGAATTATTAAATAACAATAAGATAGATATTAGAAAAACTCTTGTTTTTTTTTTAAATCTTCGCATAGTAAATAATTATAAAACCTATTATTGCAAAAACTAATCCACCAGTCCTAAGTTGACCTGATGGAATTAGTTCCAATTTTTTCAACATACTTTTCATTTTTGATGGAAATATGGCATATAATACACCCTCAATAAATAAGAATAGACCAAATGCAATGATCAATTCTCTCATTAATATTTAATTTGGTTGAGGCTGATTTATATTTCCAAAAAATTTAAAAAACTCGCTGTCAGGTGATAAAATTAATGAAGTTTCACCTCCTATCAAAGCTTTTTCGTATGCTTGCATTGCTCGATAAAATGCAAAAAACTCTGGATCTTGTCCAAAGGCGCCAGCAAATATATTATTTCTCTTACCATCACCTTCACCCTTCATAATCTCTGACTTTTTTTGCGCATCAGCTAAAATTACCGTTACTTCTTTATCCGCTGTAGAAGTTATTGTTACTGCCATCTCCGCACCTCTTGCTCTAAATTCTTTTGCCTCTCTTTCCCTTTCAGTTTGCATCCTTCTAAAAATTGCATCACTATTTGCCTGAGGGAGATCTGCTCTTTTAATTCTTACATCATTAATTTTTATCCCAAAGTTTTCTGCTTCATTATTAACTCCTTCTTGAATTAAAGCCATTTGCTTTGTTCTATCTTCTGATAATAGAGTTTGAAGTTCTTGTTGACCTAAAACATTTCTGATTCTTGAATTAATAATTGTTGCTAATCTTGATCTAGCTACCCTCTCGTTACCCACAGAAATATAAAACTTCAAGGGATCAACTATTTGAAATCTTGCAAAAGCATCCACGATTAATCTTTTTTGATCTGATGCAATAACCTCCTCTGGTGGAGTATCTAAATTTAAAATTCTTTTGTCTAAAAAAACAACGTTTTGAATAAAAGGAATTTTGAAATTTAAGCCTGGATTTACAATTATTCTTTTTGGGTCACCAAATTGCAAAACAATAGCTTGATTCACCTCTTTCACAATAAAGATTGAGAAAAATAACGTTGCAGCTATCGCAACACTAATACCAGCAATAATTTTTCCCATGTTCATATTTTAATTAGTCACTTTCTTTTTTAATTCAGGTAATGGTAAATAAGGTACTACGCCTGATCCAGCATTTTTTTCTATAATTACTTTATCTATGTCTGCTAAAACCTTTTCCATAGTTTCTAAATACATTCTTTCTTGTGTTACTGATTTAGCATTTTTGTACTCATTATAAATTGCCAAGAATCTGCTCGCTTCACCTTCTGCTTTTGCAACAACCTCTTTTTTATATGCTTCAGCAGCTTGCAATATTTTTGCAGCTTCACCACGAGCTCTTGGTATAACATCATTTGCATATGCTTCAGCCTCATTTTTAGATCTTTCCATATCAGCTCTAGCAGCTTGTACATCTCTAAATGCATCAATTACTTGATCTGGTGGATCTGCTTTTTGCGTTTGAACTTGAGTGATTTGGATACCACTTTTGTATTCATCTAAGATTTTTTGAATAATTTCTTGCGTATCTGTTTCTATTAAAGATCTTCCCTCTGTAAGAATAGGTTGAATATTTGATCGAGCAATAACTTCTCTCATTGCAGTTTCTGCTGCAGCTTTTACAGTGCCTTCTGGATCTTGAATTTTAAATAAAAAATTTCCTGCATCTTTGATTACCCAAAAGACAGAAAAATCTATGTTAACTATATTTTCATCTCCAGTTAACATTAAGCTTTCCTGCGGAACATCGGCAACACCACCTTGAGAAGAAAATCCACTGTCTCGTTCAGACCTGAAACCTATATCTATTCTGTTCACCTTTGTAACTTTTGGAGTAAGTACAGACTCAACGGGAAAAGGAATATGATAATTTAATCCTGGTTGAGTAGTTTTTACAAACTTTCCAAATCTTAATACTACACCCTGCTCGTCTGGCAATACTCTGTAAAGACCGCTTGCCAACCAAACAAAACCTAAAATAAGTAAAACTAAGATAGCTTGTTTTCCACCAGAAGAACTTCCACCTGGTAAAAACTTTTTAAGTTTCTCTTGAAATTCTCTGATAATTTTATCGATATCAGGTGGTGTTGGTCCTCTACCTGAACCATTTCCAGTTCCTCCTCCTGGGGGTTTGCCCCAAGGACTTCCACCGCTTTGTCTAAAAACATTCGACATTATGGCAATCTATATAATGTCTTTATATTGAAAAACAAGATAAGATCACATTATGCCTAAAGAAAAGCCAGAATTAAGTGACGCAATGCGTAAAAAGTTGAGTGGAAAATCAACAGAAAGAAAGCCAATTAACGGAACAAAATTCACTATTGCCATTTCTAGCGCTAAAGGTGGAGTTGGAAAGTCAACTTTAGCTACAAACCTTGCTCTAGCATTAAAAAAAATCGGTTGTAAAGTTGGGTTGTTAGATGCTGATATATATGGACCATCTATTCCTAAAATGTTTGGGATAAATGAGAAACCAAAGAGTGATGGTCAAAAGTTAGAGCCTATATTGAAATACGATATTCAATGTATGTCTATAGGCTTTCTGACAGATGAAAAAACTCCGATGATATGGAGAGGTCCAATGGTAACAAGTGCAATTAAAACATTCACTCAAAAAGTAAATTGGAAAGATTTAGATTTTATAATTGTAGACATGCCACCTGGAACTGGTGATACTCAATTAACTTTTTCTCAAGGCATTGAAATGAATGGAGCAATTATAGTATCTACACCACAAGAAGTAGCGCTATTAGACGTTAAAAGAGGAATAAAAATGTTTGATAAACTTGGAGTTAAAATTTTGGGTCTTATAGATAATATGTGCTTTTTTACAGGTGATGATGGGAAAAAATACTCAATTTTTGGAGAAGGTGGAGTTAAAAGAACAGCAAAGGAATTTAATAAAGAATTTTTAGCTGAAATACCAATTGATCCAGATGTTGGTAAATTTGGAGATCAAGGAAAGCCTATAGTAGAAAGTAATCCGAACAATGAGATATCTCAAATCTATATTAATTTAGCAAAAAAGATTAAATCAATTTATCTTTAAGTTCTAAAGCAGACATAAGCTCGTTCCACTCTCTTTTTGATAAGCCAGACTTTTCAGCATCAACTTTTTCACCACTAATAAGTTTTTGTATTATTTTTTTTCCTTTTGATGATACTTCTGTCCCTCCCACTCTATAATCTAAAAATGCATCATAGGTAATTGGTACCCATCTTTTAACAGTATCTAACATAGCATCTGCATAAGCCCTTATTTCATATTGAGCGTGATGATCAGCTCTTAATCTTAAAAAATTCATTAAATTTAAAAGATCTGTTTTCCAATACCACTGGGTGTAAGTGTTAAGAGTTAAATTCATCCTAGCAAGTTCTCTAGCTAATCCAACTTTTTTTTCATCTATTATTGAGCCATCGTATCTCTCGTTAAGCATAGTTTCATAATTATCATAAGTTTGCTCAGCATCTTTCTTTAGCAAACTTAGAACTTTTTTGGCTTGATCGCCTGTAAGAACATCTCCTCTTCCTTGTCTATTACTTTGAGATTGCGCTGCTAAATTTTCTGTTGTAGGTAAATAAAATTCTTTATCTAAAATAGAGTATCTTGCAGAATATTCATTCACATTTGCAGTTCTGTGCCTAATCCATTGTCTAGCAATGAAAATTGGAAGTTTAACATGATATTTAATTTCACACATTTCAAATGGAGTGCTATGCCAGTGTCTCATTAAATACTTTATTAAGCCAGAGTCAGTTGAAACTTTTTTAGTACCCTTGCCATAAGAAACTCTTGCTGCTTGGACTATTGAAGTATCATCTCCCATATAATCAATAACTCTGATAAAACCGTGGTCTAAAATGGGTATTGCCTCATAAAGAATTTTTTCTAGTTCAACTACAGTAACTCTTTTTGTTTTATTTTCTTGAGACTGTTGCTCTTTAATTTCATGTTGCTGTTCTTTAGTTAGTTTCATGAATAATTTATTGAATCTTTAAAGACTACTTTTATATTAATCATGTTGGTTTTCCAACTATCACGATAAACGAATTTCGTAATAACTATTACAGACAAAGGGGCAGTACCCGTCACATCTATAATTTACAACTTATAGGAGTGAATAAGATTCGACGGGTGGCCAAAGTCTATATTTTAATAAAAATATTCTTTAAAAAAGTTATCAATTTCTAATTTATCTTTTAATAAATCTTCATTTGTTGAGCTAGCAATACTATCAACCAATTCCTTTAAAGAATTTTCTTCATAAACTCTTCCAATCTTATTTCTCGAGTATTCCTCAATAGATTGATCATTATATTTTTTTGAATATTTATTTAATATTTTTTTTGGAGAATTAATCAAAAAGGCTTTTTTTTTTTGGAAATACGAAAATTCTATAAATATTCCCGACCAATCAGAAATAAGTGCGTTAAAATTATAAAAATCAATTTCATCGTTATCATCTATTTTATAACCTATAGTTTCTAACTCTAATCTTGAAATTTCTTTTTTTGTAAATGATGTAGGATGGGGTCGTATAGAAAAGCGTATATTTTTTTCACTTAATAATTTAAATAAAACGTTATGATAATTATTTTTAAAAAAAGAAGTATTCCAAGATGGTGCAATTAAAATATTTAAATCGAAATTTAAAGGTTTGAAATTTTTACTAAATAAAGCATATTTTGATTTTAATGATTTTATTTTTTTATTGTATCTTTTGTTTATAATATCTAAGTCATTTGATTGAAATTTATTAATAACTTGAACAACATCAAAATTTAAAAAAGCATCGTGATTATAAGCATTAATAAGTCCAATAGATGAATGTTGAATATAAATATATTTATTATTTTTCAACTTTGATTTTTGAAAAATAGTTTGATCTAATCCTGGAGTTGAGGAATAAATATACCTTATATTAATTGTAAGAAATACTAATTGTCGAAAGATGTTGGTTTTAAAAATGAATAAATTAATTCTACTTTGATCATTAATATTAATTTTTTCAAAAGAAATCAAAGCTGAGTCTTTAAAATTTATATAATAATGTAAATATTTGTAAATAAATTTATTTTCAATGAAAAAAGCTCTAGAGTAATTTTTTTCTAACTTTTTTAATTTAAAATAACTTTTTAAATCTCTTAAAAAATCAATTACCATTTATAATTTTTAAAATTTGAAAAATCTTCTATGTCATCAAACTCATACCAATCTTTATTATACTTTATCGCTTTGACATTAATTTTCTTTTTAATTAAGTGATCTAAAAAATTTGTTGTATGTAGTTTTTTTTCGTTTTTAATTCTTTTGTAATTATCTACAATTATTTTTATTAATTCTTTGGGAATATAAATGATTCCCATAAATTGATATTTTGGTAGAGAATTTTTTTTAATTTTCTGACCTATGTTTAAAATATTATTTTTTTTGTCTATTTTTAAATCCTCAGCATCATTTTTATTTAATTTGTTTCTGATTTTCCAAATTTTTTTCCAATTAGTTAATACAGGCACTAAAACACTTTGTTTATCTTTTTTTTTTATAATTTTAGTAAAAATACTAGTTTTAAAAAAAATATCAGAGTAACAAATTATAGTGTCTTCATTAGAATTTTTAAGTGATAAATAAAATGAATACATCATTTCTTTAGATTTATAAAATTTATTATAAATAAAACGAATATTTTTTATTCTTTTAAGATTTTTTTTGATAAAATAACTTTTAAAACCTACAATAATATCTATGTTATTGATTTTATTTTTCTTTGCATTATTAATTATATGTTTAATAAGTGAGTTCCCATTTACAATGACCAAACACTTATTTTTTTTAATTTTATCGAATATTCTCTCACTTTTCCCTGCAGCTAAAATAGATATCTTCACTAAATTTTGAAAAACTTTTTTATAATATTTCTTAAATTCGATTTTGACTTACAAATCCTTTCGGGATGAAACATAAAACATAGAATATTTTTTTTTTTATGCTCAGCAATTTCTATAAATTTATCATTAGTTTTTGAGATTATATTAAATTGATCTGGAAGATTTAAAATTCCGTAATTATGAAATGAGTTTACAATTAATTTTTTATAATTAATAAATTTACTTTGATTATCAATTTTAAGTGTGTGAGTAGTTCCAACATGGTTTTTACATTTTCGTATCTTTCCACCATAATAATTAGCAATAACTTGAAATCCTTTACATACTCCAACAATAGGTATTTTTTTTTGTATTGAATACTTTAATAATTTATATTCAAATTTATCTCTGATTAAATTAATCCTTTTTTTTTTTATTTTAAAAAGATCATTTCCACCTGGAATAATTATACCTTGAGGTTTAAAGGTGCTAATCATATTTTTTGAAAAATTATCTATATTTACAGGAACTAAATTCATATTCATTTTTTTAAAAAAATCATACCAATTTTTTTCAATAGAATAAACTTTACCACTTTTTGTTTCTGATAACTTACAACTAATTAAAATACTTTTCATTAACTGATAATCTTAAAATTTTTATTTAAACAATCTATATTAATTATGTTTGCTTTAGTAAAATTACTATAAATATTCTCTCCAACACCGATCATAGCTGGGATACCAAGTTCAAGACATCTTATTGACATATGAGAGTTTGCACCACCATATTGTGTTATCAAACCTTTAATTTTGTAAGAAAATAGGAAATCATATCCAGGATCAGCACTATCAATTATAATTATTTTGTTATTTAACAAAAAGTTATTTTTAATATTTTTAAATAAAATTAATTTGCCAACAATATTTTTTTCTGTAACATAATTTGGTTTGTTGGTGATCTTATTAAAACAATATACATCTTTAGCATTGAAAATTACCTCAGGTAAATCAATTAAGCTTAATGCGGTAAATTTTACTTTATTTTCTTTAATTTCATCCGTCAAAATTTTTCTTAACTTTGTCAAATCAACATTATTATAACTATTCAAAATTGTTTGAATTGAAACAAACTCAAAATCATTTCTTTGAATATTGATTTCTTTACCCAGTGAAATTAGATTATTAAAAATTTCATCTATACATTTAGTAAATACTAATTTAAATTTTTCTCTATAACAAATCGATAATCTGGCGAAGTTAAAAAAAGATTTGCTATCAATATCAATTTTATTATTTTTAAATATATTATTTATTTGAGATGATTTAACTTTGGGTAATTCAAATTTCTTAATTCTTTTTTTTTTTAAATTCAGTTTATTAGGGAAATATTTTTTAAAATCTTCTTTATAATTTTTAGAAGTAATTGAGTATGTTAAGGGTCTCAAATGTCCAAATTTCATATAAAAAGCTTTTTGTGATATAATTTTTTTTTTTAACTTAATTAAATCATTATTCATTTCAACAGTTATACTATCTACACTTGAATAAAATTTTTCTAAATCTTTTTGATTTAAAACTTCTAATTTTTTTAATGATCTTAAAATTTTAGTTGATATGAAAGCACAACGTGCTGCACCTGCGAAAGGTAATGTGCCATATTTTTTACAATTCTTAACTAAAAAATAAATTTTTTGAATTTCGCTTAAATTAGATTTTTTAATCTTTGTAATTTTTTTTTCTAGTTCAATAGTTTTTATTTTTTCTTTATTAAGGATATTTTTATTTATAATTTCCGATGTTAACTTTTTTAAACTATTTAGATATATTTTTGACTCTTTTTTACTAAGAAATTTTTTAATTTTTACATTTGTCTCTAAATCAAAACACGTTTCCAACACATCAAACTCAATTTTATCATGTAAATATGGTTTTTTTTTAATTCTATTTAAACTTTCAAAAATTATTTTATTTTCAATATTTGATGGCAAATTTTTTGGTAAAAATGAGTTTAAGTCAAGTCTCAAATCTATATATGGAGATCCACCAAGACTAAACAATAGTGGTTGGTTCATCACATTTTTATATTTATAGTTTGCCCTTTGCTGCGACCAAACACTATTAGTTATTAATTCAGAATACAAACTTAAAGGTAAAATTTTTGGCTTTGAACCTATCATTTCAGCTGGATTCCAATCTGCCATATTACTAAGATACGTGGTATTTCCACTAAGAAAAGGATTGTTTAATTTAATTTTATTTACCTTTTTTTCAATATTAACTAACATTGCTTTAATTTCATTATCCTTTTTTTTTTGCAAAGAAAACAATGGTCTACATTGAAGTATATAAATTTTTTTATTTTTTATACAAAATTCTATGTCCAGTCTGTCATTTGAATAAATTTTTTCGATGCCTCTTATGATATTTAAAAGTTTTTTAAATTTTTTATTTATAGATAATTTAAATCTACTTATTACAGTAAATTTTGCTTCTTTGGTGCTGATACCTGAAGTTATTAAATTTGTTTGTCCGGAGTTATCGTAATTTATATAATAATACGGAGCATTATTATTAAGATTTCTAGTAAAAACAACTCCTGCTATATTTACTTCTTTAATATATTCTTGAATTAATATTTGATCTTTATTATTCCTAAACTTTTTTGATATTAAATTTATATAATTATTAAGTATTTTTTTTTCACACTTTAAATTTAAAAAAGTATCGTATTTACCAGCCAGCGAATTATTTGATCTATCTTCGTCCATAGCTGAAGATCTAATAATAATTTTTTTTTTTCTAAATTTTTTTATAATATTATTCAAGATTGTCTTTTTTTTTAATTTGTATTCATTAAACTTAAATACATATGTTTTGGGAATGACAAAGTTTAATTTTTGCTGATATTTACTTAAAAATATTAAAGTATCACCTTTACTTAGGCTCTTAAGAGACATTTTAGTAATTATTTTTTTTCTTTAGATTTTTTCAGAAAATCTTTGATTTTTTGAAAATAAATTTTAATTTTTAAAGACATTAATGCTAAAAAAGAAATTATTGCTGTTAAAATTATACTTCCTGTTCCTGGATCTAAGTAAGCATGAGCATTACTTAAAAAAGTAATTAGATAAATAACACTTATAAAATACAATATTTTCACAATTTTATAAATTATAATTTTTATTATTAATCATAATATATCAGAAAAATACATAATATAAATTTTAAAATCTTTTTTTATCTGTATAAGTAAATTCTATCATTGTATTCATAATATGTATTATCATTTTCTACACTTAAATTAGTATTCAAAACACAATTTAACAAAGTTTTAAAATGATTTAAATTTGTTGAATATGTTTTGTTATTCTCACATAAACTATGAGTAGATATTGCTGTAAAAATGTCAAATCTTGAAAAAAGTTTTTTTAAATCATCAGACTCACGCTCTAGATTCCATCCATGATCTCCCATTACAATTAAATGAGCATTAGGATCTTTAATTCTTATAAAATTTAAAAAATTTACTAAATCGTTTTGAGTACAAACATAATTATACTTATAATCTTCTAAAGTAAAATTAGTTAATGTTGCCATTGTGGAATTTGTTTTTTTAAAATTACATCTTTTGTCAAAAATAAAAGGTGGGTGAGGAGAAAAATGATGAATAAAAAAAAAGGTATTATTTCTGGGTATTTTTGTTTTTTTAAAAAAATTCTGGAAATTTTTCAATGCATGTTGATAAAAAAAGTTTTTTTCAAACTTTAATGTAATATTTTTTTGTTTATCATAAAAATTTTTATTTGAGGTAATTTGTAGTACAATTTCATTAAGTAAAGTATTTTTTATAAAAATTTTTAAAAAGTACGGACTGTTGTCTAAATAATTAAACAAATAGCTAAAATTGTATGTGTTATTTATACAATATTCTAAATCAACATTAAAACAATCCATCCATGAGTTACCAATCCAATAAAAAGTATTATGTTTTCTTTTTAATAATTTTATAAGATTAGAGTCTCCTATTGTGTCTGGAAACAATAATTTTGGACGATTCTTAAATTTTTTATAACCCAAAACCACTGGATCTAGATTAAAAAGTGAAGCGAATGTGTGTCTTGTTGTAATACCAACACTTTTGCTATCAGTAATGTAATTTAAATTATTCACATTTAACTCTGCTAAGAATTTAGTATTATCTATATTTAAATACTTCTCTGATTTTTCAAGAGAAACCATTCCGTCCAGTATAACTAAATAAATATTATTATTTAATAATTTAATATTTTCTTTTTTAGCTAATAAATTTTCAAAATTTTTAGATTGAGAAAAAAAATTTCCTTCATAAATATTTTTAAATATTAATGCTGAGTTGTAAATTAAATGTAAAATAGTAAAAATAAAAAAAAATTGGAAAAAATTTTTTTTAT
>CABZPS010000014.1 GCA_902527635.1 uncultured Pelagibacteraceae bacterium
TTACTTTCTAAGTTTTTTAAATTAAAATCTGATTTAGAAAATCGAAAATTGGTAATTTTATCATTTACAACATTTATTTGTTCTCCTTCATACAAAACTAAAATTTGAGTATTATTTTTATTAATAAAATTTCCTTTTTTTGCGTATGTAATCTGAAAATTATTAATATTTTCGTCTTTTTTTAAATAAATATTTAATAAATTTCCATCCTGATCTTTACCATCACTATAGATTGTTACATTTTTTATGGTGTCATTAAATTTTTTTTGTTTAATAAAACTTTCTAAAAAATTTACTGAAGATGTCCTTAAAAAAGACCTGGCCATATCTTGGGTGTTTGGAACTATAAAAGCAGCCAGAGTAATTTGCAATAATGTTAAAAAAATTGAGAAAATGAATAGAAAATTTATAAGTTGAAGCTTGTTTACACCAAAGTTCCAAAATATAATCAATTCGTTATTTAACTCATACCTTGTAATTACATAAAAAAAACTGAAAAAAAATACGAAAGGTAGCACTTTACTTACTATTTTGGGAAAGTTGAGTAACGAATAGTTTATGTAAACCAGATAATCCCTACCATCTTCAATCATTATGTCTAAAAAGTTGACAGCCTGAAAAACCCAAATGATTATACTCGCACTAAAAAGAGTGATGAGAAAAAAGGTCAAACAATCAATTAATAGTTTTCTAAATAATATTTTTTTCATTGAAATCTTTCAAAATAGTACTTATATATTTTCAACTAATAGTTTACAATTAATATACAACCCAGAGTACATATATATTAAAAATGTCAATAAAAATAAGCTTTAAAAAAAGCACGTCGAGAAAAAATTCTACAAATTTAGTCTTATTTGTGGATGAAAAATTTAGTTTGAGCCAAATAAAAAAATATATTTCAGCTCAAGAACTTTCCTATATTTCAGATTTGTTGAAAACAAGTGATTTAAGTAAAAAATTATTGGTATTTGAACTTACTTCAAAAAAAAAAATAGTTTTAGTATCTATAAAAAAAAATATCAAAAATTTTGAGGTTGAAAATTTAGGTGCAGAACTCTATGGACGTATAAATTTTGGAAAGAATCCAGAGTATTTTATTTACTCAGAAAATATTATAAATAACCATAAAAGTTTTATTGGTTATTTCCTTCATGGACTTAAATTAAAATCTTATCAATTTAAAAAATACAAATCAAAAAAAGAGAAAAGACTAGTTACTGTCAATTGTTTAGGAAACGGAAGTCATATAAGTAATTCAAGTCAATTAAAATTCAAAGCTTTGGAGCAAGGAACGTTTTATGCAAGAGATTTGGTTTCTGAACCAGGAAATATTCTACACCCAGATGAATATGCAAAAAGAATAAGAACACTCAAAAAATATGGACTAAAAATTAATGTTTATGATCAAAAAAAATTAAAAAAATTAGGTATGAACGCTTTGCTTGGAGTAGGTCAAGGAAGTATAAGAGGGTCCTATCTTGTAACTATGGAGTGGAAAGGGGGAAAAAATACCTCAAAACCATTGGCTTTCATTGGCAAAGGAGTTTGTTTTGATACAGGTGGCTATTCTTTAAAACCTGCAAAATTTATGGAAGATATGACTTATGATATGGCAGGTTCTGCAGCTGTTGTTGGACTTATGAAAAATCTTGCATTAAGAAAAGCAAAAGTAAATGCCGTCGGTGTAGTGGGGCTGGTTGAAAACATGGTAAGTGGGAATGCTCAAAGACCTGGTGATATTGTAAAATCCTATAGTGGAAAAACAATTGAAATTTTAAATACAGATGCAGAAGGAAGATTAGTTCTTGCTGATGCTATAACTTTTACTGAAAAAAAATTTAAACCTAAATTCATGATTGACTTGGCTACTTTGACTGGTGCGATAATTGTTTCCCTAGGCTCTGAGTATGCAGGACTTTTTTCTAACAATGATAAATTATCAAAAGAATTGATTGATGCAGGTGAAAAAGTTGAAGAAAAACTTTGGAGAATGCCCTTACATAAAAACTTTGACAAATTAATAAATTCTAAAAATGCTGACATGCAAAATATAAACTATGTTGGTGGTGCAGGTTCAACTACTGCTGCACAATTTTTACAAAGATTTGTTTTAAATAAAACACCATGGGCTCATTTAGATATAGCTGGTATGGCTTTTTCAAAATACGGAGGAGCTTTAAATTCAGGAGGTGCTACTGGTTATGGAGTAAGATTATTAAATCAATTAATAGAGGATTATTATGAGTAATGTTGAAAATACACTATCAATAATTAAACCTGATGCTGTTGAAAGAAACTTAGATATTCAAATTAAAGAAATATTTATCAAGAATGGGTTTAATATTATTAAACAAAAAAAAATTCAAATAGAAAAGATAGAGGCAGAAAAATTTTACAAGGTGCATGAAACAAAGCCTTTTTACAATGATTTATGCACTTATTTATCATCAGGGCCAATAGTTGTCATGGTGCTCGAAAAAGAAAATGCTATTTTGGCTAATAGAGAATTAATGGGATCAACAAACCCAAAAGATGCTAAAGAGGGTACAATTAGAAAAAAATTTGGGTTATCAATTGATAAAAATTCGGTTCATGGTTCTGATAGTCTAGAGAATGCAAAAAACGAAATTGACTTTTTTTTTAATTCCTAGTTAATAATTTTTTTAACGCTTTTGGATAAAGTTTATGTTCCTGTTTTAAAATTTTTTTTGATAACGTTTTTGGATTATCATTTTTATTTATTCTGACCTTTTTTTGTAAAATTATTTTTCCAGAATCTAATTTAGAATTTACAAAATGCACAGAGCAACCTGAAAATTTCTCATTATTAAGTATCGCTCTCTCATGTGTATTTAGTCCTTTGTATTTTGGTAGTAATGAGGGGTGAATATTCAATATTCTTCCATTAAATTTTTTAATAAAATCTTTAGAAAGAATTTTCATAAATCCCGCAAGACAAATTAAATTAATTTTTCTTTTTTTTAAAATTTTTAAAATTTTCTCTTCATGATTGTTTTTTTTTTTAAAATTGAAAATTTTGGAAACAATTTTAGTTTTTTTTAAGTATCGAATTCCATTTGCTTTTTTGTTGCTTGATAGAACAAGATCAACATAAATAGGAGAAGTTTTTAACTTTGAAAATTTAATTAAATTTTTCATATTACTTCCATTTCCAGAAATAAAAATTGCCGTTTTTATCTTACTAATCCCAGTTGATCCTACCATTTATTTTGATTTGTCCTTTCCCACTACATATTTTCCCTATTGGATAAGGTTTGTATTTTTTTGGAAAAAATTTAACAACCTTCTTTAGATTTTTGGGATTTATAATTAAACAAAAACCGATTCCACAATTAAATGTTCTCAACATTTCTTTATCAGTTATAAAGTGACTTTTTAACCAACGAAATATTTTAAGAGGACGAACTTTAATTAGATTTATCTCAGCATTTAAATTATTTGGTAAAATTCTTTTTAAATTATCTTTTAAGCCCCCACCTGTTATATTCGCACATCCATTAAGTAGACCGCGATCAATCAAATTTAAAATTTCTTTCACATAAATTTTAGTAGGCTTGATCAACTCCTCTTTCAAAAATTTATTATCATTTATATTTATTTTTTTTATTTTTAATAAGTTTCTAACTAATGAATATCCATTTGAATGCAAACCACTAGATGGAATTCCTAATACTAAATCATTTTTTTTTATTTTTTTCCCGTTAAGAATTTTATTTTCTTCAACAATTCCTACGGCAAAACCTGCAATATCAAATTTATTCTTGGCATATGTTCCAGGCATTTCAGCAGTTTCACCACCAACTAAACTACACTTAGAAATTTTACATCCTTTTAAAATTCCACTTACAATAGACTTCAATTTTGACAAATTAATCTTATTAATTGAAATATAATCTAAAAAAAATAAAGGCTTTGCACCTTGAACTATCAAGTCATTAACGCTCATAGCAACAAGGTCAATTCCTATTGTATCAAATTTATTCAGTATGTTGGCTACTTCAATTTTGGTTCCAACACCATCTGCGCAAGCAACAATTTTTGGATTTTTTAGATTTTTAGGAATATTGGTGATTGATCCAAAACCACCTATATTATTCAACGTTTTTTTGCCTTTTTTTTTTGTAGATATATTGGATATGAATTTAACAAATTTGTCAGCAGCATTAATATCAACACCACTTTTTTTATATGTTAATATATTTTTACGCATTTATTCTGACCATGATGTTTCAAATTAAAAAAATTAAATTAAAAATCTTATATATTTTTTTTATAGTTCTATCTTTAAATTTATTTTTTTTTTCCACAGATAAGATTTTTTCTAAATCTTTTGAAATAGAAAATGTTGATATTTCTAGACCATTTGAGATAAATTTTGATAAAAATGATGTAATTGATGAGGGTTTTAATCAAGCGTTTTTTGAATTGATTTCATTGATAGTTAATTCGGAAGATAGAGAGAAAATCAATAACATCAAATTAAATAAGCTTAAAGGAATGATTGAGTCATTTTCTATTCAAGAGGAGAAGTTTATAAATGATATATATTATGTAAACTTAGGAGTTTCATTCAACAAAAAAAAAATTTATAATTATCTAGAGAGTAAAAATGTTTTTCCATCGGTTCCAACTCGCAAAAAATTTTTATTTATTCCGATAATTATAGACGAAAATAAAAAAGATCTTATGTTATTTCATAATAATAATATATTTGAGAACTGGAATAAAAATTATGAAAAGACACACTTAATTGAATATATACTTCCCACAGAGGATCTTGAAGATTTAAACCAGATAAAAAGAAATTACGAAAATATTGAACAATATGATTTTGATGAAGTAGTTTCAAAGTACGATTTGAAAGATTCAATAATATCTTTATTTTTTAGAGGTGAAGATAAACTAAGAGTTTTAACAAGAATAACTTATAACAAAAATGTTGTTTTAAAAAATCAATCTTTTTCTCAAAAAAATATTAACGAGATAGATCAAGTAGAAGGATTGATTAAAGTATTAAAAACGGTTTATGAAGATCACTGGAAAAAAATAAATCAAATTAATACTTCAATAAAACTCTCTTTGAATATTAAGATAGATAACCAAGCGAGTAATATTTTATCAGATTTTGAAAAAGATTTAGATAATTTAGATTTGATTAATGATTATTTTATAACTAAATTTAACAAAGACTTTACTTTTTATCAAATAATTTTTAACGGAACTCCAAGTATCTTTTTAAAAATAATGGAGGAAAAAAATTATAATTTTGACACACAAAATAAAATTTGGTCAATTAATTAATATGAGAGATGTAGACCAAAAAATCTTAAAATTTAACCACGAAAAAAATTTAAGAGATAATGATTTTTTTGTGTCATCAAGCAATAAACATGTTTACGATTTGCTTAATGATTGGCCGAATTGGGAAAAAAATTTTGTTAACATAAACGGTGAAAATTTTTCAGGTAAAACTCATTTGATAAACATTTTCATAAAAAAATTTAAAGGGGTTATTTTTGATGCTAACACATTTGATAATGAAAATTTATCAAATTTAAATTTATACGAGAATATAGTTTTAGAAAATTTAGGTGAAAATATTAATGAAAAACTTATTTATTCTTTAATAAATACTGTGGAACAAAATAATAAGTACTTAATTATTACCTCTAACAAGCCTATAGTTGAGATAAACTTCAACTTAATTGACTTAAAATCAAGATCAAAAAGCTTTTTAATTCAAAATATTAAAAAACCTGATGATGAGTTAATTTTTGCACTATTAGTAAAGAATTTATCAGATCGTCAGATTATCGTAGAAAAAAAGTTAGTTAATTACGTAGTCAAAAGAATTCACAGATCTTATAGTAAAATTTTTGATTTTATATATAAGATCGACGAAATGAGTTTAAAAAGAAAAAAATCTATTAATATTAATTTAATTAAGGAACTTTTAGGAGAATAGTTGAGTATTTATAGAAGTCATAGTTGTAACGAATTAAGAAAAGAAGACGTTGGTAAAAAAGTTTTACTTTCTGGCTGGATAAATAAAAAAAGAGATCATGGCAATCTTTTATTTATAGATTTAAGGGATAATTATGGAATTACTCAATGTATAATTGATAAAGAAAACTCTAATTTTTCAACACTTGAAAAAATGCAACTTGAAACCGTTATAAAAATTGACGGTGAAGTAGTTGATAGATCAGAAGAAACAGTAAATAAAGACATTAACACTGGAGAGATAGAAGTCTCAATAAAAAGTTTTGATGTTTTGGGAAAATGCAAAGAACTTCCTATGCCAATATTTAGTGACCAAGAATATTCAGAAGAAATTAGATTAAAATATAGATTTTTAGACTTAAGAAGAAAAAAAATTCATGAGAATATTATTTTAAGATCAAAAGTGATTTCCTTCATAAGAAATGAAATGAATAAGCTAGGTTTTTTAGAATATCAAACACCAATTTTAACATCTTCTAGTCCTGAAGGAGCAAGAGATTTTTTAGTTCCAAGTAGGTTAAACCCTGGGAAATTTTATGCATTACCTCAAGCACCACAGCAATTTAAACAATTGATCATGGTTTCAGGCTTTGATAAATATTTTCAAATAGCCCCCTGTTTTAGAGATGAAGATGCTAGAGCAGACAGAAGTCCTGGAGAATTTTATCAATTGGATTTAGAAATGTCTTTTGTTGAACAAGAAGATGTTTTTAATGTAGTAGAAAAACTTCTTGTAAACACTTTTAAGAATTTCTCAAAAAAAAAACTAGTTAAAGAAAAATTTCCAAGAATTCCTTATAAAGAGTCGATGTTAAAGTATGGTACTGATAAACCTGATCTAAGAAATCCTTTAATTATTAATGATATAACTGATGTTTTTTTAAGAGATGATATTAAATTTGATATCTTTAAAAAGTTAGTAAAATCTGGCTCTAAAGTGAGATGTATAATCACAAAAGATACTAAAAATAAACCAAGAAGCTTTTTTGATGGAATTGACAAATGGGCGAAAGAACAAGGTGCATCTGGTATGGCCTATTTTACCTTTGATAAAGACAAAGAACTTTTTGGCAAAGGACCTGTAGGTAAATTTTTTTCAAAAGAAGCTATAGAGGAATTAATGATTAAAACAGGAGCCAATATAGGCGATAGTATTTTTTTTGTATGTAATAAAGAAAAAGATTTAGAAGTGATAACTGCTTTGGCAAGAAATAAAATTGCTCAAGATTTAGATTTAATAGATGAAGATATTTTTGCATTTTGCTGGATTATTGATTACCCAATGTTTGAGAAAGATAAAGAAACAAAAAAGATAAAATTTAGCCATAATCCATTTTCAATGCCCCAAGGCAACATAGATAAAATAGATTTTACTAAACCTCTCGAAATTTTAGCTTATCAGTACGATATTGTATGTAACGGGATTGAACTTTCATCTGGTGCTATCAGAAACCACATTCCCGATTTAATGTACAAATTATTTTTTGTAGCTGGATATGATAAAAATCAGGTTGATCAAAAATTTAGTGGAATGATAAACGCATTAAATTATGGTGCCCCTCCACACGGAGGTATTGCGCCGGGCTTAGATAGAATAGTCATGCTTTTGGCTAACGAAAAAAACATAAGAGAAGTAACCATGTTTCCAATGAACCAAAATGCTCAAGATTTGATGATGAACGCGCCTTCAGAAATAGGTGAAGATCAATTAAAAGAACTGGGTATTTCTGTTAAATTAAAGAAATAGTTATTTTTTCCCTTTAAGGCTTATTTTTACATCTGATAAGTCCACAAGATTTTTTTTGTAATTATTTCTAACAAAGCCCTTGCTGGTCATATCTTTGACAATTTTTAATAATTGATTTTGTTCCTCAGGATTCTTTTCATCTAAACTTGTATTTTCATTATTTCCAATAGCTGGAGTGTGGGCTAAGTCCTCTCTATTTTGATAAGAAATTGCTAATTCTCTAAATATATAATCTAATATAGATGAGGCACTTAAAATTCTATCATTTCCATAAACCTTTCCAGATGGTTCAAACTTCGTTCCAACAAATGCATTAATAAATTCATCAAGTGGAACGCCATATTGAAGCCCAAGAGATATTGCTATAGCAAAATTATTCATTAGAGCCTTCACTAATTCACCCTCTTTACTTGTATCAATAAAAATCTCTCCAATCTTGCCATCCTCATACTCTCCAGTATGTAAATAAACTTTATGATCTCCAATAGTTGCTTTTTGAATATATCCTTTTCTTCTGTCTGGCATACTAAATCTTTTACCATTGATATCTTTATTGGTTGAGGTCTTTTTGATTATATTACCTAAATTTTGATGGTTCGTTTTGTTTATGTTGGGTTTTACCTCAATATCGTTATCTAAAATTTTTTTATTATTTGGGTCTAAACTCTTTGTTTTTCTATTATCAAGTTTAACATCTAATATCTCAAATTCTCCATCATCTCTTTTTTCAAGACTCTTTAGCTCAGTTTCATTAATATTATCCAGATGATGAATTACTCTAAATGTACAGGTGTAATAAGTCTCAACTAAGTATTTTGCCATAAAACCTCAATTTTAAAATTATTTGATTAACTTACAAATTCTTTATATACAAATTCATATTTTAGTCTAATTTATTTTTTACAATTTTAAATTGAAATTTTTTAATTTTTTATGTTGACATTTTTTAATAAAATTTTCACTTGGTGGAATCGTGATACATTTGGAACAAGATTAAAAACTATTTTGTTTGGAAAGTTTGTTGGTAAAGATGATTTTGGAAATAAATACTATGAAAATAAAAAAGGAAAGAGATGGATTATATATGCCGATGAAGTAGATGCAAGTAAAATTCCAGTTGAATGGTTCTCTTGGATACATTTTACTTCAAACAAAATTGAAAAAAATCACAAACTTGAAAAATACAAATGGCAAAAACCTCATAAGCCAAATTTAACTGGAACAGAGTCAGCTTATTACCCAAATAAAAATAAAAATGTCAATGAAAAAAAATATAAGACATGGAAAAGTTAAATTAAAATTTTTATTATTTATCCTTTTTTTATTTTTTAATTTCTATAATAATTTAAGCTCTAATTCAGACTTAGAGGGAGTTGTAACAGAAATTAAAGTATTAGATAAAATAAGTTCTAAAAATGTATTAGTTAAACTTAAAAATGGTGATGAAACTAGACATAAAGATCTTTCAATAAAAAGTATGAAATGTAGAAATTCAAAATTTGATGATAATCCTGAAATCACAGCTTATATTCAGGTAAAAGATTTAAGCAAAAAAAGTAATGACGATGTATTTGTGTTCAATGGCTGGATGTTCTCTTCGAGTCCATCAATAGCACCGTTTGATCATCCAGTTTATGATATATGGCTTGTTAAATGTTATTAAACAATTTTTTCATTATCAAGCCAACTCACATTAAAATCTGAATTAATAAACTTTTCATGATTTAGTAATTTTTTGTGTAAGGGTATAGTTGTTGTAATACCGTCAATTACAAATTCATCAAGGGATCTATTCATTCTCTGAATAGCCTCTGTTCTATTTCTTCCGTGGCAAATCAGTTTACAAATCAAGCTATCATAATACGGAGTAACCTTATAACCTTGAAAAATCGCACCATCTACTCTAGTTCTAAATCCTGATGGTTGATTACACATTGCTATAGTTCCTGGAGAAGGTTGAAAATTATTACTTGGATCTTCTGCATTAATCCTACACTCTATAGCATGGCCTCTTGGATTAACGTCTGATTGTTCTAGTGCAGTCTCTCCTGTAAAAGCTATCCAAATTTGTTCTTTGATAATATCTATACCAGTAACCATTTCAGAAACTGGATGTTCTACTTGTACTCTCGTATTCATTTCTAAAAAGTAAAATTTTCCATCTTCATATATAAATTCCACAGTTCCTGCACCTTCATATCTAATTTTACTCACCATGCTTACAGTTTTTTCAAAAAGATCTTTTCTAATTTCATCATTTAAAATTGGACTTGGAGTTTCCTCAATTAATTTTTGATGTCTTCTTTGAACAGAACAATCTCTTTCATGCAGATGGACTGTTCTATTTTTTCCAGCTAATATCTGTACCTCAATATGCCTAGGATTTTGAAAAAACTTTTCTATGTAGACCTCTTCGTTACCAAAATATTTTTTTGCTTCTGATCTTGCAGTTGAAAATAACAAATCAAAATCTTCCTCATTGTGAACTACTTTCATCCCTTTTCCTCCACCTCCACCAGAAGCTTTGATTAAAACTGGAAACCCAATTTTTTTAGAAAGTTCTTTTGCCTCAACTACATTATTAACCCCACCTTCTGACCCTTCAATAACTGGTAGACCATTTTCTTTTGCAATTTTTTTAGCTTGAATCTTATCACCCATCATTTCTATGTGTTTAGATGATGCACCAATAAATTTTATTTTATTTTCTTCTAACATTCTTGCAAAGTTTGCATTTTCTGATAAAAAACCATAGCCTGGGTGTACAGCTTCAGCCCCTGTCAGGTTTATAGCGGATAACAGAGCTGGTATATTCAAATAACTACTGGAAGGTTGATGTGAGCCGATGCATACACTCTCATCAGCTAATTTTACATGCATGCTGTTTCTGTCAACATCTGAGTGAACTGCAACAGTAGAAATTCCCCATTCTTTACATGCTCTTATTACTCTAACTGCAATTTCTCCACGATTTGCGATTAAGATTTTTTTAAACATTATTCTAGTATGACTAAGACTTGGCCAAATTCAACAGGTTGTCCATCATTGACCAAAATTTTTTTCACAACACCATTTGCAGTTGAAGGTACATGATTCATTGTTTTCATGGCTTCAACAATCATAACTGTATCACCTTTTTTAATTTTTTTTCCAACTTCAACAAATTTCTTTGCTCCAGGTTCTGGAGCATGATATGCAGTTCCAATTATTGGAGATTTAATTTCAATACCAGAGATAACATCACTTGAAATTTTTGCGTCTTGATTTGAAGTGGAAACAAGTTTTGAATTTGGAAAAGATTGACTGTTTACTGATACATTATTTTTTGAAACTTTAATTTTTGTATCCTTAACTGTATATTCCAATTCAGTGAGATTAAATTCATCTAAGTATTCAGTTAACTCTTTAATTATTTTTTTATCAATTTTCATTTTTCATGAGCTTTTGCATAGAAATTATGGCTAAAATATAACCGTCTATACCCAGTCCAAAAATTCCACCTGTAACTATATCACTTATAAGGGATTTTTGTCTAAATTCCTCTCTTTTATATATATTTGATATATGTAATTCTATAATAGGTTTTTTAAATATATCCAAAGCATCTCTTATAGCAACTGATGTATGTGTGAAAGCAGCAGCATTAATTATAATTCCATCAAATTTTTTTCTGGACTCTTGAATTATATTCACCAATTCTCCTTCAATATTAGATTGTGCAAATTCTACTATAAGACCTAATTCATTTGATTTTTTAGCACAGATTTCTTTCAGTTCTTTAAGAGTAACTGAGCCATATTGTGATTGTTCTCTTTCACCTAATAGATTAAGATTTGGACCATTAATAATAATTATTTTATTATTCATTCAGCTTTTATATACGATGAAAAAAATAAAAAAAATAAAAATTAGATTAAACGGTAGTTTTAAATTTGTAAAAGACAATACTAATTTATCTGATCTTTTAAAAACTTTAAAAATACCATTAAAAAAAGTGGCAATAGAGTTCAACCAACAAATATTAGATAAAAAAAAACTAAATAAGCAAATTTTAAGAAATAATGATAAAATAGAAATAGTTCATTTTATCGGAGGCGGTTAGTTTGAAACAAGATAAATTTATAATTGCTGGAAGAAATTTTAAATCCCGTTTGATTGTTGGGACAGGAAAATATAAAAGTATGTCACAATGCGCTAAGGCAGTGAAGTTATCTGGTGCAAGTATAGTTACAGTAGCTGTAAGGAGAGTTAATATAACTGATAAAAAAAAAGCTCTTTTGATGGATTATATTGATCCAAAGAAAATCACTTATTTGCCAAATACTGCAGGCTGTTTCAACTCAAAAGACGCTTTAAGAACACTAAGATTAGCAAGAGAGATTGGAGGATGGAAATTAGTAAAACTAGAAGTTTTAGGTGATAAGAAAAATTTATTTCCTGAAATAATTGAGACTTTAAAATCTACCGAAGTGTTATCGAAAGAGGGTTTTAAAGTTATGGTTTATTGTAACGACGATCCTTTAATGGCTAAGAGATTAGAAAACGCCGGAGCGTGTGCGATCATGCCTTTAGCTGCTCCAATCGGCTCCGGTCTTGGTATACAAAATCAGACAAATATTAAGATAATTAGAAAACAAACAAAGTTACCTTTAATAATTGATGCAGGACTTGGGCAAGCTTCGGATGCTACTATAGCAATGGAGCTTGGATGCGATGGTGTTTTGGTTAACACTGCAATTGCAAAAGCTAAAAAACCTTTAGATATGGCTCTTGCATTTAAGAATGCAGTAATATCGGGAAGACAATCTTATCTATCAGGTAGAATTCAAAAAAATCTAATGGGTAGTGCATCATCACCTTTAAAAGGAATTATTTAGCTTTTTTATAAAATTTTTTTTTTTTGAATAATTTTTTTTTATATACTTTTTTATTTTTAAGTTGAATGACATTCTCATTTGATTTTATTGCATCAAGGTCTTTTAATTTTTCATAATGTTCTATCAACTCAATCGTTTTTTTTGATTTATTTTTAAAATCAATTATATATTCAGGAATAATTAAATTATTATCAGTAATTATATCTATTTTCATTTTATTTTTCTTTTCAAAATATTTTAAGTCCTCAATAAAATTTACTTTTAAAAAATTAGAAATTTTTTCACAAACCTTCAAAGTCACATATTTTGCTTTATTTAGAACTGTGTTCAATTCCACTAATTTCAAAATTTTTAAAGCAAAGGACTCGTCAGTAAGATTTATTTTCCATTTAACAGCACTTTCCCTTAGTCTTTGTCTAGACATTTCCAATAAGCCGAAGTTACTTATTCGTCCTATTTGAATTCTAGCTCTATCAGATCTACATTTTTCTTTAAGTCTTCTCTCGACTAGTTTTCTGTTTCCATAACTAAGCATATCTATGAAATCAATTATTATTAGTCCTGACAAATCTCTAATTTTTATTTGTCTAGCGATTTCATCGGCTGCTTCTAGATTGGTATCTAAAGCGGTACTTTCAACATTTTTTTGCCTTATCGAACTTCCTGAATTTATATCGATTGATACTAAGGCCTCTGTAGGATTTATTACTAAATACCCACCAGACTTCAACTTTATTTCTGTCTCAAAGATTTGATTAAGTTTTTGCTCAATACCTTCTTCTATAAATAAAGGACTCTTACCTCTATATTTTTTAATTTTTTTTAAATGTGATGGCATCATCATTTTCATAAAATTTTGTGCTTTTTTGTATCCTTCATTTCCTTCAACAATTATTGTTTTTGTATTCTCATCATACATGTCTCTAAGTGTTCTTTTTATAATTTCACTTTCCTGATGAATAAGAGAGGGAGCAATAGAATTAATTGCATTCTCTTTTATTTGATTCCAATTATTAACCAATGTGGTTAGATCATGATTAATCTCTTTTTTTGTTTTGTTACTACCAGCAGTTCTTACAATCAAACCCATTTCTTTTGGTATTTCAATTTCATTAAGTATTGATCGAATTTTTTTTCTATCAGCTGGATTAAATATCTTTCTTGAAATTCCTCCACCTTTTGGAGTATTAGGCATTAAAACAATGTATTTACCAGCAATTGAAATAAATGTACTTAGTGCAGCTCCTTTTTGACCCCGCTCATCTTTAATCACCTGAACAAGGATCACTTGATTAGGCTTGATAACCTCTTGAATTTTATATCTTTTAAATTTAGTTTTGTTTTTTCTCTCTTTTGAATTGTCAAAATTTTCTTTTTCTTCCTGATTTTTTACTTCAATTGGATCCTCTAATTCCAAGTTACCTTCTGCGATACGTTCTTCTTCCTTCTCTTCACCTTTTTTTGATAATTCCTCACGAGCTCTCTCTTCCTCTAGTTTGATTAATTCCAGATCACTCCTAGGAATTTGATAATAATCTGACTGAATATCATTGAAAGAGAGAAAACCGTGTCGTTCTCGCCCAAAATCTATAAAGGCAGCCTGCAAGGATGGTTCAATTCTACTAACTTTGCCTAGGTAAATGTTATTTTTGATTAAATTATTCTTTAAACCTTCGTATTCGTAATCTTCAATACTATCATTTGATTTAAGTACAACTCTTGTTTCATTTGGATGCGATGCATCAATGTATAAATTTTTGTCCATAATTTTTTTCGTGATTTATTAATAAAGTAGTTCATAGTAAATTTTGTGTATTCTTTATGCCATATCTTTAACAAATTCCTAAGTATAATGGAATTAAAATGAGACAATTTTTGAAAAAAATATTTATTGGTATTACTGGAATTTCATTGATTTCCTTTATATCAATAATGGTAATTTTATGGAATTTTTCAAATAATATACCTGACTATAAGTTTTTAAAGAATTACAAACCGCCAGTATCAAGCAAGGTTTATTCAGGTAATGGTGAATTAGTCTCAGATTTTTCAAAAGAAAAAAGAATATTTATTCCATACAGTTCAATTCCTAAAAAAGTTATTAATGCTTTTTTGTCTGCAGAGGATAAAAATTTTTTTTCACATCCAGGTGTTGATGCAAAAGGTGTATTGAGAGCAATAATCAATAATATTGGTAATATATTAACTTCAAAAAGACTAGAGGGTGCCTCTACAATTACGCAACAAGTAGCAAAAAATTTCTTACTAACAAATGAAGTTAGTATAAATAGAAAAATAAAAGAGGCAATCCTTGCTTTTAGAATTGAAAGAGCACTTTCCAAGGAAAGAATACTGGAATTATATTTGAATCAAATTTATTTAGGTAGTGGGGCATATGGAGTAGCAGCAGCTAGCCTTGAGTATTTTGACAAATCAATTAAAGAGCTGAATTATATTGAAGCCGCTATGCTTGCGGCGTTACCAAAAGCACCAAGTAAATACAATCCTTATCGGAATTCTGATTTAGCTAAATTTAGAAGAGACTTGGTATTGAAAAATTTATTAGAAAACAATTTTATTAACCAAACGCAATATGAAAATTTTAAATCACAAAAAATTCAATTAAAAAAAGCAAAAAAAATTTTTTTGGAAGATGCTCAATATTATATTGAGGATGTGAGAAAAAACGTAATTGAAATGCTTACTTATGAAAAAGTTTACAAACAAGGATTTAATATAAATACTCCTATCAACTTAGAGTTACAAAAAATTGCTACAGAGTCCTTAAGAGATGGATTAACCGAATATGATAAAAGAAAAGGCTGGAGAGGCCCGATTAAAAAAGTTAAATTTGATGAAAATTGGTCAAAAAATCTTGAACAATACGAGCTTGAAAAATCAATAAATTGGAAAATTGCTATAGTAAAAAAAGTAGATAAGTTTTCTATAAAAATAGAAACTAAAGATAAGTTAGAGGGTGTAATTAAATATAGCGATATTACTTGGACAAAAAAAGAATTAGATGATTTATTAAAAGTTGGGGATATCATTTATGTAAAACAAACTTCAGAAAATAATTTTAGTTTAAAACAAATCCCAAAAATTAATGGAGGAATAGTAGTAATGGATCCTTTTACAGGAAGGGTAATGGCTATCTCAGGAGGTTTTAGTTTTAAAAGAAGTGAGTTTAATAGAGCTTCGCAGGCGCTCAGACAACCAGGATCTGCTTTTAAACCATTTGTTTATGCATTAGCATTAGAGAATGATTATACCCCTTCATCTTTAGTTTTAGATGCACCTTTAGTTTTAGATCAAGGGTCTGATTTAAAAATGTGGAAACCAGAAAATTATGGAAAAAAATTTTACGGACCTTCAACATTAAGAGTGGGATTAGAGAAGTCTAGAAATTTGATGACTGTAAGAATAGCTCAAAAACTTGGTGTGAAAAATTTAGCTCTATTTTCAAAAGATCTTGGTATATATGAAGATCCAAATGAATTATTATCTATTTCACTTGGATCTGCTGAGACTACACTTTTAAAATTAACATCAGCTTATTCAGCCTTTATAAATGGAGGTAAGTTAGTCACACCAATTCTTATTGACCGGATACAAGACAGTGAAGGAAATACAATTTTGAACAATGATAAACGGACTTGTAGTAATTGTAATATGATTTCATTTACTGGGAATGATTACCCAGAAATTAAAGATACTTATAAGCAAGTTTTTTCTCCGCAGACAGCCTATCAAATTACATCATTGTTGGAAGGAGTAATTAAAAGAGGAACTGGAAAAAAATTAAGAGATTTAAATTTAAATTTGGCAGGTAAAACAGGAACTACAAACGAGAATACTGATACTTGGTTTATAGGTTTTACCTCAAATTATGTTATAGGAGTTTATGTTGGGATGGATAATCCAGAACCTTTAGGTAAATTTGAGACTGGCTCAAAAACAGCTTTACCAATATTTAAAAAATTTGTCCAATCAGCAATACGAAAATCCGATGCAAGACCATTTAAAGTATCAAAAGGTATAACTATGATGGTTA
>CABZPS010000015.1 GCA_902527635.1 uncultured Pelagibacteraceae bacterium
GGGTTTTCTGTAACTAAACCAATTAATTGTTTTCTATCCTCTCTGATTGTATCTGATCTATATAAAGATCTTTTACCAATAAAGTCGTATTTCTTTTTACTTACTATCCAATCCATCTGTAAATCAATTGGTGTCATAGTTGCATCTGTGTCTTGTCCTACAATTACAAATCCTTTTTCAGCTCTGAGTAAATGCATTGTTTCAGTGCCATAAGGCGTGATATTAAATTCTTTTCCTGCCTCCATACATTTATTCCATATAGATTTTCCATAATTAGCTTGAACATTAATTTCGTAACTTAGTTCACCAGTGAAACTTATTCTCATTACCCTAAATTTGATTTTACCAATCTTCGTATTTTTAAAAGACATATGTGGAAATTTTTCGTCAGATAAATCTAGATTAGGAATTACTCTTGAAATAATTTTTTTACTGTTTGGACCACAAACACTAATAGTAGCGTAATGATCAGTTACTGAAGTTAAGTATACATTCAATTCTGGCCATTCTGTTTGTAGATAATCCTCTAATTTGCCAAGAACAGTTGCTGCTCCACCAGTTGTTGTTGTCATAATATAATGGTTCTCATCTAAGCGTGTTGTTACACCATCATCATAAACCATGCCATCCTCATTAAGCATCAATCCATATCGACATTTTCCAATAGCTAATTTTGACCAAGCATTAGTATAAACTCTATTTAAAAACTCTGAAGCATCTGTACCTTGAATATCAATCTTTCCTAATGTTGATGCATCTAATATACCAGCACTATCTCTTGCAGCCTTACTTTCTCTTTGAACAGCATCATGCATAATTTCATTTTCTTTTGGATAAAACCAAGCTCTTTTCCATTGTCCTACGTTCTCAAATTGAGCTTTATTTTGAACGTGCCAATCATGGATTGGAGTTTTTCTAAAAATATCAAAGTATTCTCCTACATTTCTCCCTACAATTGTGCCAAAAGTAAGGGGAGTGTACGGTGGTCTAAAAGTTGTTGTACCAAGTTCACCCATTTTGGAACCTGCGGTTTCAGAAATAATTCCTAAGGCATGCATATTACCAAGCTTACCTTGATCAGTACCCATACCTGTTGTTGTATATCTTTTTACATGCTCAATTGATCGGAAACCTTCTCTTAAAGCTAATTTAATATCTTTTGCTGTAGCATCATTTTGATAATCAACGAATGGTTTAGTTTTACCAATTATTTTGTCAGATGGAAGTAACCATATATTTCTTTTAGTCTTATTAAAATGAGACTGGATCTCAAGGTTTTCATATTCAGTTTTTTTAATGTTTAAAAAATTTTTAAGCGTTTTAGAAATATTTGTATATATTTCTTCTAATGTAAAATCACCGTTACAAGAACCTATACATATTTGATCTGAAGGATATATATCTGGAATAAATACTTGATCGTCATCTCTAAATTTTAATTTTCCTCCAGATTGTGTAAAAAGATGTACAGCTGGAGTCCATCCTCCAGACATACCAAGGCAATCACAATCGATAGATATCTTAGAACCCACAACTTTTTGACCATCTTTAGAGAGTTGCATTATTGATATTTTATTAATCTTTTTATATCCAAAAGTGTCAACAATTGTATACCCTTTAAATATTTTGATATTATTTTTTTCTATTTCTTTAACTAATTTTGAGTCGACCTCTTCTCTGTTATCAATAATAGCTTTAATATTTATTCCTTTTTGGAATAAACTTATTGCTGTTTCGTAAGCACTATCATTATTAGTAAATAGAACATTTTTTTGACCGCATACCACACCAAAAAAATTTGAGTATTTTTCTATTGCAGAAGATAGCAAAATCCCCGGTCGATCATTATTATTAAATATCAAAGGTCTTTCTAAAGACCCGGTTGCACTGATAACTTTTTTAGCTCTTATTTTAAGTAATCTTTGTCGAACTTTTCCGTCTCTTTGATGCAAAGGTAAATGATCGGTTAAACTTTCTCGTGCCAATAAAAAGTTGTAACCATGAAATGCAGCAACACTCGTTCTTATCTTTATTTCTAAATTATCAATTTTTTTTACTTCATTTATCTCTTTTTCTAACCATGAGCTTGAAATTTGATTGTTAATCTTAAAGTGCTCTGAATTTTGATAAATTGTAGAACCACCAAGATAGGGTTTTTCATCTACCAATAGTGTTTTAAAACCATTTTTAGCTGAAGTTTTTGCAGCTATGATACCTGAGATACCAGCACCAATAATCAACACATCACAATGGATATATTTATGTTCATATATATCTGGATCAGGCTCTGTAGGTGATTTTCCTAAACCAGCAGATTTTCTTATAAAATATTCATATTTCTCCCAAAAACTTGCTGGCCACATGAAAGTTTTATAATAAAAACCTGCTGGAAGCACGGGACTTAAAAAATTGTTTATACCTCCTATATCAAAGTTTACACTTGGCCAACAATTTTGACTTGAAGCTTCAAGTCCTTCGTAAATTTCTATTTCTGTTGCTCTAACATTTGGTTCTGTCCTAGATGTATTTTTATGAAGTTGAACAATAGCATTAGGCTCTTCTGAACCTGCAGTCATTATTCCTCTTGGTCTATGGTATTTAAAACTTCTTCCGACTAGATGGATATCATTAGCTAAGAGTGCAGATGCTAATGTATCTCCCTTATAACCATGATAAGTTTTATTATTAAACTTAAATGAAATTTTATATGTTTCATCTATAAACTTACTTGATTTAACTCTTAAATTATTTGTCATTTACTATTTTGTTGGGGGCTTTTCACCCATTTTATAAATTGCTTTAATTTCATCATTAGATGTATCTCTAACCATGTTAAACCATTTTCTACATCCATGAGTATGAACCCATCTTTCGAATTGGACACCTTTTATATTTTTCCTCATGAAAAGATATTCGGCCCACTGATCATCACTTAATTCAGTTGGTTGTTTGGGTCTAACTATATGAGCTTCACCTCCAGCTTTAAACTCACTTTGTTCTCTTTCACCACAATAAGGACAATGAATTAAAAACATTAGTGTGCTACGGCAGCTGCACCATGTTCATCAACAAGATCACCACTTACAAATCTATTAAGATTAAATGCAGCATTTAATTTATGAGGTTCATCATTTGCTATTGTATGAGCAAAAAGATCTCCCGAACCTGGTGTTGCTTTAAATCCCCCGGTTCCCCAGCCACAATTAAAATATAAACCTTTTATAGGAGTCTTACTAACAATAGGACTCGCATCAGGACATATATCTACGATTCCACCCCATTGTCTTAACATTCTCATACGACTGAATATTGGATATAATTCTAAAATAGCATTTAAAGTTCCCTCAACTATGTCATGACTTCCTTTTTGAGAATAAGAAACATAATCATCTGTACCAGCTCCAATTACTAGCTCCCCTTTATCAGACTGACTAACGTAAGCATGCACTGCGTTTGACATAACTACTGTATCAATAATAGGTTTTACTGGTTCAGAAACTAGAGCCTGAAGAGGTTTGCTTTCTAAAGGTAATTTTAAACCTGCCATGTTTGCTATTACACTCGAGTGACCAGCAGCAACAACACCAATTTTTTTTGTTTTGATGAATCCTTTTGTTGTCTCAACTCCCTCTACACTATCACCATTTCTTTTAATTCCTTTGACTTCACAATTTTGAATTATATCAACACCCATTTCATCAGCACCTCTTGCATAACCCCACGCAACAGCATCATGACGTGCTGTACCAGCTCTACGCTGAAGAGTTCCTCCTAAAACTGGATATCTGATATCTGAAGATGTGTTTATAATTGGACAAAATTTTTTTACTTGCTCTGGGTTAAGATAGACTGCATCAATACCATTCAATCTATTAGCATGAGTCCTTCTCTTAAGATCTCTAACATCTTGTAAATTATGAGCCAGATTCATTACACCTCGTTGACTAAACATTACATTATAGTTTAATTCTTGAGAAAGTTTTTCCCAAATTTTTAAAGCGTGATCATACAGACCTGCACTCGCATCCCACAAATAGTTAGATCTAATTATTGTAGTATTTCTTCCAGTGTTACCTCCACCAATCCAACCTTTTTCTATTACAGCAATATTTTTGATATTGTGTTTTTTCGCAAGATAATAAGCTGTAGCTAATCCATGACCTCCACCACCGACTATTATAACATCATATACTTTTTTGGGCTCAGGATCACTCCAAGCTTTTTGCCAATTTTCATGATATGAAAAAGAATTTTTAATAAGTGAAATTATTGAATATTTATTTTTCATTGTGCAATAAATACTTGATTAATATTGAATATTCAATGATTTCAAGTTACACACTTATTAAAGGAAAGGTGGGTGAGAGGCTTAAACCAGTCGTTTGCTAAATGACCGTGCGAGGAAACTTGTACCGAGGGTTCGAATCCCTCCCTTTCCGCCATAAAATTGAAGATTTTAGTAACTCTGTACCAACTTATTTAAACCTATATTCTAATTCACTATTAATTAATTCTGGTATATTTGACCAATCGAATAAATTATTTTGTTGAATAATCTTTATTTTTTCATAAAAACATCTTTCTTTTAATTCAATTTGCCATCTCCAGTCTGGGTTCATATTCAAAATTAATAGGGTTTCAATTTGCATAGTTCCTGCCAAATGAACCAAAGATGTATCACTAGTAATCAATAGATCAATATTTTTTAAAATTGATATTGTATCCTCAAAACTTTTATCATTTAAGTCTACTTCTTTAGAATAATCAATTATGTAATCTTGGAAAAAATTTTTTTGTATATCTGATGGAGTATCATCTTTTTGTACAGTTAAAAAAGAATATTTTTTATTTTTTATTATCTTATCAAAAAATTTTAATGGTATCATTCTTTCTTGATAGTCAGAAAAATTTTTATTACCTTTCCAATTGATTGCAATTATAGGTTTTTTCATACTTTTTAGTCGTTGAAACCATTTATTTTCATTATTTCTTTCAGGTTTTATAAAATTAACACATTTTTTAAAATTATTGTTTTTATTAAAATAAATTCCAGGTAGTGATAAAAGGAATTGATAATAATGTATTTCTTTAATTTCAGAGATATCTGTAATTATTTCACATGGGCAATCCTTAAATAGATGAGCAATTCTCTTCCCAGCAAGAAAAAAAATACTTACATTGAAATTCTTTTTTAGCTCAAATAAATACCTTGCAAACTGTATGTTATCCCCAATACCTTGCTCACTAAGAATTAAAATTTTTTTATTGTCTAAATTTTCACTGTGCCATTCTTTACAACCATACTTATCAGTTAATTCTTTAATTATATTTAAATTTTTACTTTGAATTTTTTTTCTAGATTCATAATATAAAAATCCCTTTTTATAATCATGTTTAGCAAAATAACATTTACTCAATCCTATCTTAGCTATGGTGTGATCTTTATCTATGTCTAAAACTTTGTTATAATTAATAATTGAGTTTTCAAAATCTTTTATTTGAAAAAAACAATTAGATAAATTTAGTAGAGCTTGTTTATTTTTGTTATTTATATTAAGGCACTTTTTAAATATGTTAATTGCTTTTTTAAAATTAATTTGTCTTGAATAACAGATCCCGAGATTATTAAGAGCAATCAAATTTTTTGGTTCCTTTGACAAGATATCCTCAAATTTTTTTTTTGCTTTTTCATACTCTTTATTCATCATTTCAATTAACCCAAGATGATATTTAGCTAACAAATTCTCTTTATTTATTTTTAGAGTTTTATTAAAATAATCTATTGCTTTTTTTATATCCTTTACTTGAAAATAAAGAAGCCCTAAATTTAAATTTGCAAATTCATGATTTTTATCTATTTTAAGAATTTTAAAAAAATATTTTTTTGCATCTTCATTATTATTTTTTTTTATTTCTATAATCCCCAAATATAAAAAAGCTAATGTTTGAGTTGATTTTTCTTTTTGTAGAAATTTAAAACACTCTGTAGCCTCATTTAGTTGATTTTTGTTAAAAAATTCTATTCCGGACTTTAATTTTTGCTGAAAAAAAGACTGATTAAATTCCATATTTAATAAAGAGGGTCATCTTTAAAAAAATTTTTCATTTTTATTGGTTTTTGCTCTAAAATATATCGATAAACATTATAATTTTCTAAAACTCTTTGCACATAATTTCTAGTTTCTCTAAATTTAATTAGTTCAATCCAATTAATATAATCAATTTGTTTTTTTTGAGGATTCTTATTTATTTTTTTCCAATATTTAACTCTTTTGGGTCCGGCATTATAAGCTGCAACTGCAAAAGGATAGGCACCATCATAATCAAGTATTAAACCAGCTATATAATGTGATCCGAGATTTATATTGTACTCCGCATCTTTTGTTAGTCTTGATTTCGAATAGGGAAGCTTTGCTTGTTTGGCGACTACTTTTGCAGTGTAGGGCATTAATTGCATTAGACCTTTTGCACCTGCATGACTATTTGCGCTTAAATCAAATTCACTTTCTTGTCTGATTATAGATAAAATAAAAGCAGTTTCTGGAATTTTTCTTCCATTAATATATTTGGGTGTACTTATAATTGGATAATTAAATTTATTATGGAATCTTTTTTCGTATGAGGCAATTTTTGCAATTTGAATTGCAAAATCAAACCTATCAATATTAGTAGCTAACTGTGCGGCTAAAATTTCACTTCCTTTCTCGATATTATCATTAGCTAAATGTCGAAGAATATGTTTAGTATATTTATCATTATTGATTTCATCGAGAAGATAAATTGTTTTTACTAACTCCTTTTTAAAAAAATAATCCTTATAATCCTTTGATACCTCTAAATCTTTTGGGAGTTCAAAAGTTTTATCAGGATTTATTTCCATAAATGCTAATTGACCATAATAAGTTGTCAAAAATTCTGCTGCTTTTTGAAGCCATTCAATAGATAAGTTTCTGTCTCCAAGTTTTTGGTATGTTTTTCCCAACCAATACGCTCCGCGGGAAACACTTATAGGATAGCCCACATTATTATAAAAATTTTCAAAATGCTCTTTTGCCAATAAAGGATCATTTAAAAAACTTAGCGCTATCCATCCACTCATCCATTCAGCTGCTGCATATTCAGGTCCTTCGGTTAATGCATGATTACTTGTTACTTTATAAGCTAATTCAAACTTTTTTTTATAAATAAGGGATCTTGAAATTATTTCTCTTTCAATCCACCATTTATCAGGTCGAATAAGATAATCTTTTGTATTATCAATCTTTAATAAAATTTCCAGAGAACTATCAACTCTACCTCTTTTCCGTCTCCATTTTAATCTATCGTAATTTAACCCTGCATCATTTTTAAATTTAGTTGGCACTTTTGCAATAGCATTATCTACTCCATATGACTTACTCATCAAAAGTTGCCTTGCTGTGTATAAAAGCTGATAATCTTTTGGTAAATATCTTAAAAGTCTTTTTAAATCCCAATATTTATTATTCCAGGCAAGGTAATCTGCTCTTCTGATATAATCATCAGAATTTAAATATTTTCTAAATTTTTTCCTATAAAATTTAAGTTCAGATTTGTTAAGTTCAGCTGTTACCCAACCCTCTTTAACTAGAGATGTTCCCTTTAGCTTATTGCCCAGTAAAATATAGCTTTCACCTAATATCATTTTTCCAAAACCACTCAACGGTTCGCTAGCTTCAAACCAACTAATAATCTTTTTTGGTGACACAGTATCTGTTGAAAGTTTATGTTCTGCTAAGTATTTAATTCGACCTATTCTTGGGTAGTCCTCATTTGCATCAATAAATGCTTTATATTCATAATATGAGGCTTTATTTCCTTTTGTTAAGAGGTGTCTCCATTGTATGAAATTATAAATTGATTTATCCCTAGCTCTTTTTGAAGTTTTTAAAGCAGAGGTCCATTTTGCTTGTTTCATTTCACTCAAAGCTTTTTTTGCTAATGCAAAATCTTTTTTACTGTAATATCTTGATTTTTTAACAGGATCGTCTTTTTTAACTCCTGCTATAAAAGGTTTTTTTTTTGGTAAAATTGTACCTATATTCGACTTTTTTTTTGTAACTTTTTTGTAATCAGGCTGTTTTTGCTCGTTTTCTATGACTTTTTTAGTTGATGGTTTTTGCAAAGGTTTTAAGACATCCACAAGCAGTTTCTTTTCTTTTTCCTTTGTACTTTGTATAGGCTTTTTTAATGGTATTATTTCTGCAAATGTTTGAACAGATTGATTAAAAATTGTAAACAAACTAATAATTAACAAGAATTTTTTAAACATATTCTTTTACTATGAATCTTTAAACTATGTTATAAGTATTTATGTTTAAAGGTTCAAATGTTGCTTTGGTCACCCCATTTAAAAATAATCAACTTGATGAAGAAAATTACATCAAGTTAATACATTTTCACATCGAAAATGGTACAAATGGTCTAGTACCCGCGGGCACAACGGGCGAGTCGCCAACTTTAAGTCACGACGAGCATCAAAAAGTAATTGAACTGTGCGTGAAAGAAAGTAGTGGTAAATTACCTGTTATTGCAGGAACTGGATCCAATTCCACAGAAGAAGCAATTTCTCTTACAAAACATGCTGAAAAAATAGGGGCAAATGGAGCTCTTATAGTTACTCCATATTATAACAAACCAACACAAGAAGGTTTGTACCAACACTACAAGGCTATAAATGATAACTGTGGGATACCAATCCTGATTTATAATATTCCAGGAAGATCTGTAATTGATATGTCTGTAGACACGATGTCAAGATTATTTGAATTAAAAAATATTGTTGGTGTAAAGGATGCTACGGGAGACTTAAATCGAGTAAGTCAAACATTAGAGAAAATGGGAAAAGAATTTATTCAATTAACTGGAAATGACGATAATGCAATGGAATTTAATAAAAGGGGAGGTGTTGGAGCTATAAGCGTCACAGCTAATATAGCACCTAAATTATGTTCTCAATTTCAAGAAAGTTCTTTAAAAGATGATGATAAATCAATTCAAGAAACTGCAAAATTGGATGAAATTTTGCAGCCTTTGCATAATGCAATGTTTGTTGAGAGTAATCCGAGCCCAGTTAAATATGCAGCAAAATTATTAAATCTTTGTACTGACGATGTTAGACTTCCACTGGTTAAAGTTACAGAAAAAACAAAAGATATTGTGGAAAAAGCACTTCGGTTATCTAAATTGATTTAATGATAAAAAAAACCAATCAAGGTTTAAAAATAATCTGTTTTAATAGAAAAGCCAGTTTTAATTATTTTTTTGAAAGTTTCTTGGAGGCTGGAATCGTTTTAAAAGGTTCGGAGATTAAATCTTTAAGGCAAGGAAAAGTTAATATCGCTGAATCTTATGCTGTTGAAAAAAACGGAGAAATAATTTTAATTAATTCCCATATAGCATCTTACAAACAAGCAAGTTACATAAATCACAAACCTCTGGATGAAAGAAAACTTTTACTAAATAAAAGAGAAATAAACAAACTTATAGGTATGATGCAAAGAGAGGGTTTTACAATAATTCCAACAAAATTGTATTTTAAGAAGGGTAAAGCAAAAATTGAGTTAGCTGTCGCTAAAGGAAAAAAACAATTTGATAAGAGAGCTGCGATTAAAAGAAGAGATTGGAATCGTGATAAAGCAAGATATGTCAGAAAAACAAGCTAAAATTATTTATTTGAGTATTGGTTCCAATCTTGGTAATAGAAAAAAAAATATAGAAAAAACTAAATTTGAATTATATTCCAAAGGTATAAATATAATTAAATCCTCAAATTACTATGAAACTTTATCTTGGCCAAATCCAAATAATCCAAAATTTTATAATATTATATTAAAAGTTTCATCAAATCTTAAAATATTAGAATTATTAAAAATTTGTAAGCAGATAGAAACATCTTTAGGAAGAAAAAAGGCTCCTAAAAATTCACCACGTACATGTGATATCGATATTATTGACTATAATCAAAAAATTACTGAAAATGGCATAAATGTTCCCCATCCTAGAATGCACCTTAGAAACTTTGTATTAATACCATTATTTGAGATAGAAAAAAATTGGAGATACCCTAATTCCAAACGATATATAAAAAATCTTATTTTTTCTTTATCAAATAGTGACATTAGATCTATTAAACTTGTTTAAATTAATGATATAGTTAAGAATGTTAAATTCTCAAGAACTTATAAATAAAGTCAAAAATTATAATAAATTCTTGAATCCTGAGAAACTAAATAAAGCGTACGATTTTGCAGTTAAGGCGCACGAGAACCAAAAAAGAGCATCAGGAGATCCTTATTCTGTTCATCCAATTGAAGTAGCAAATATCTTAACAGATCTAAAGTTAGATAGTGCAACAATAACAACTGGTTTATTACACGATACTATCGAGGATACGTATGCAACCTATGAGACAATCAAAGGAGAATTTGGAATTGAGGTGGCTGATTTAGTTGATGGAGTAACAAAAATTTCTGTATTTGAAAATACTGCATCACCGAACTCAAAAGCAGAAAACCTAAGAAAGCTAATTTTAGCTACTTCAAAAGATATAAGAGTTTTATTAGTTAAAATTGCAGATCGGCTACATAATATGAGGACCATCAAAGCAATTAAAAAAAAAGATAAAAGACAAAGAATAGCTCAGGAAACAATGGAGATATATGCACCTCTGGCTGATAGAATGGGTATGCATAGAATTAGAGATGAATTAGAAGATTTATCTTTTGAAATTTTAAACAATGATGCAAGGTCATTAATTCAAAAACGATTAGATGAAATAAAATTAGATAAAAAAGATATTTTTGAAACGTTATCAAATGAAATAAATACATTATTATTTCAGAACAATATTGAATCAAAAATTTTTGGTAGAGAAAAAACTCCTTTTTCGATTTGGAGAAAAGTTCAAAAGAAAAGAGTCTCATTAGAGCAAATTACAGATATAATTGGATTTAGAATTATTCTAGATAATATAGATAACTGCTATAAAACTTTAGGGATAATTCATAAAGAGTGGAATTGTATCCCGGGAAAATTCAAAGATTATATATCATCACCGAAAATTAATGGATATAAGTCAATACATACTGCAGTAATTGGCTCTTATAAAAAACAAATAGAAATACAAATAAGAACAAAAAAGATGCACGATTTTGCTGAGCGAGGAATAGCATCACACTGGCAATATAAATCTTCCGAAAAATTTAACTCTTTAACATGGAAAGAGTATGATTGGTTAAAAGATTTAGTTGAAATTATTGAAAAAAATGAAAATCCAGAACATTCCTACGAATATACCAAAATGCAAATGTTCCAAGAAAATGTATTTTGTTTTTCGCCTAAAGGATCTGTGATTAAGTTGCCAAAAAATGCAACTCCAATTGATTTTGCATATGCAGTACACACAAAAATTGGTGATACAGCTGTTGGTTGTGAGATTAATGGTAACAAAGGGGAATTACAAAGTATTTTAAGAAACGGAGATACGGTAAAAATTATAACATCTAAAAATAACTCTCCATCACTACATTGGATACCAATTACTAAAACAGGTAAGGCTAGATCTGCTATTAGAAAGTATTGGCATGATAAAGGAGAAAAAAAACAAGAAAGAGTAAAAAAATACAATACAATTCTTTGGATTTCTTTACCTGATAAACCAGGTCAATTAGGTAATGTTAGTTCACTCATAGGACAACATAAATTAAATATATCAAATCTTGAGATGGTTGGAAAAAACCCTAATTATATTAATTTCAAGTTTCAACTTATAATAAGAGATCTTAAAAATTTTACTAATTTTATTGCAGAGCTTAAACAAAAAGGTATAAAATTTAAGATAATCAGACACGAAGATAAAAGAAATGCTTTCACACAAAAAATCCTTAAATATTTTAAGAAAAACTGATGCGCTTTTAGAAGGACATTTTGTATTATCATCTGGTCTCCATTCTTCAAAATACATTCAATGTGCAAAACTTCTAAGTTATCCCCATTTAGCTAAAAAAATATGCAAATCTTTGGCAAGTAAGATTAAAAAAAATTTCAGTAAATTTGATCTTATTTTATCTCCAGCAATGGGAGGCATAATAATTGGCTATGAAATAGGTAGAATTTTAAAAAAAGAAACTATTTTTTGTGAAAGAGTAAAGGGTAAATTCATCCTTAGAAGAGGATTTAAGATAAGAAAAGGATCAAAGGTTTTGATAATCGAAGATGTTATTACTACAGGAAAGTCTAGTATCGAATGCGTAAAATTAATAAAAAAAGCTAAAGCAAAATTAATAGGATTTGCCTCTATAATTGACAGGTCAAATAAAAGAAATCTCAAAATAAAAAGTAAAATTATTTCTCATCTAAAAATAGATGTGCCAGTCTTTAATAAAAAACAAATACCAAACAGTTTAAAACTTATTCCCATAACGACTCCAGGGAGTAGATTTACAAAATGAGACGTTTAGGAGTAAATATCGATCATGTAGCAACTTTAAGAAATGCTAGAGGTGAAAATCATCCAGATCCAGTTTACGCCGCTAAATTTGCTAAAAAAGTTGGAGCAGATTCAATTACAATTCACTTAAGAGAAGATAGAAGACATATTAATGATGCTGATGCGAAAAAAATATGTTCTATAAAAGGGTTACTAGTAAATTTAGAAATTTCAACTAATTCAGATATTGTTAAAAACGCAATGAAAATAAAACCTAATTTTATTTGTATTGTTCCCGAAAAAAGAAAAGAGATAACTACTGAAGGTGGTTTGAATTTAATTAAAAATAAGACCACAATACAAAATATAATAAAAAGATTTAAAAAGTTAAATATTAGAACAAGCCTTTTTGTTAATCCATCCTTAAAAGATATTAGAATATCAAAAGCAATTAGCGCTGATTGTATTGAAATTCATACAGGTAAATTATCCAATTTAATTAAAACACAGAAAAATTTTTCAAAAGAATTAAAGAAAATCAGAGAATGCTCTTATCTTGCAAATGACCTGGGAATAGAGGTTCACGCAGGACATGGCCTTGACTACAAAACAACAAAAGTTCTAACCAGAATAAAAGAAATAAAAGAATTTAATATTGGACATTTTATAATAGGTGAGTCAATTTTTTTGGGCCTAAAGAATGTAATCAAAAAATTTAAGATTATTATTAAGTAACATGAAAATTTTAGGTGTAGGTATTGATATAGTTAAGAATAATAGATTTAAAATCTTAATACGCAAAGGAAACTTTATACTTCGAACTTTTAGTAAAAATGAAATAAGTTTTTCAAAAAAAAAAAATATGAAAATACCTTTTTTTGCAAAAAGATTCGCAGCGAAAGAGTCTTTTTCTAAATCTTTAGGAACTGGAATTGGAAATAATCTTAATTTTAAAGATATTGAGATTCTAAACGATAAATTCGGCAAGCCTTATCTTCGTAAAACAAAAAAAATTAGCAACCTTATCTATAAAAAATTCAAAGTTAAAAAATACAATTTGTTTCTTTCAATTTCTGATGAGAAAGACTATTCAATAGCATTTACAATTATTCAAAAACAATAATGTTCAATAAAAATTTTTTAATTGAGAACACTAAAACATTATTTTATGCATTAATAATAGCTGTTTTTATTAGATCTGTAATTATTCAACCATTTTATATACCGTCCTCATCAATGGAACCTAATCTTTTAGTTGGTGACAGATTATTTGTTAGTAAATATTCTTTTGGTTATAGTAAACATTCTTTTCCATTTAGTCCTCCCATCTTTAAAGGAAGGATTTTTTTTAATGAACCTGAAAGAGGTGATGTAGTTGTTTTTAAAACTCCAGCAGATAATAGAACTGATTATATAAAAAGATTAATTGGTCTTCCAGGGGATAAAATTCAGTTTATAGATTCTGAATTATATATAAATGGTAATATAGTTTTTAAAAATAAAATATCGGATAATGATAAAATTTTTTGTGGAAAAAAAAGGATTGATGTTTTTTCTTTTAAGGAAAAATTACCTAATGGTTATGATTACAAAACAGTTTATTTTAAAAACGGATCTTTTCAAAATTCTGATATTTTTATTGTGCCTAGAGATAATTACTTCTTTTTAGGAGACAACAGAGACTGTTCAAAAGATAGCAGATATTTATCAACCGTAGGCTATGTTCACAAAGATAATTTAGTGGGCAAGGCACAGTTCATTTTCTTTTCTTCAGATAGATCTTTTGGAAGTATTTTTAATTTTTGGAAATGGAATAAGTCTATAAGACTTGACAGATTTTTTAAAAAGATAAGATAATGAAAACACTCTATACAAGTCTTGAAAAAAAATTAGGTGTAAATTTTAAAGATAAGGGTCTTTTGGTGAAATCATTGACTCATAAAAGTTTTAACAACCAGGATAATAATGAAAAAATTGAATTTTTGGGTGACAGAGTTTTAGGCTTGGTTATTGCTAAAAAACTTTTAGAAATCTATCCTAATGAGAAAGAAGGTGTTTTAGATAAAAAGTTTGCATCACTTGTTAACAGAAAAACCTGTTTACAAATTGCGAATAAAATTGAATTAGAAAAATATATATTAATTTTTAGACCTAAAAATAAAAAAATAACTATCGAGGATAAAGTTGTAGCTGATAGTTGTGAAGCTTTAATAGGTGCCATTTATTTAGATAGAGGTTTTACAACAGTGGAAAAAACTATTCTTAATTTATGGAAAAAACATTTAGATAAAAGTGTAAATACAGAAATCGATGCTAAAACAAAACTACAAGAATTTTCTCTTAAAAAATTTAAAAAATTACCAATTTATAAGCTTATATCTAGCACAGGACCAAGACATAAACCTCTATTTAAAGTTGGTGTAAAATTATTTAATACAAAATTATTTATATCTGAAGGTAGATCAAAAAAGGATGCTGAGCAAAATGCAGCAATACTTTGTTTGAAAAATATTATTTAACTATGACTTGGGATGATGAGGGTTTTTTAATTTCGAAAAATAAATATAGTGAAAATTCATTGATCGTTGAAATTTTTACTAAAAATCATGGAAAAATATCTGGGATTATTTTTGGTGGAACATCAAGAAAATTAAAAAATTATCTTCAGTTAGGAAATCAATTGTATGTGAATTATTCCTCAAAAACAGAAAATAAGATTGGTAATTTTAAAATAGAAATTCTTAAGGCTTATACTCCTATTTTTTTTAATAATTATAGAAAATTATTATGTATTTTTTCTGCTTTTCAGCTAATCAAAATTTTAACTGCCGAGTCTCAAAAAAATTTGAAGATTTATGGT
>CABZPS010000016.1 GCA_902527635.1 uncultured Pelagibacteraceae bacterium
TCCCTCAAAAACAAGAGCCACTCTATTTGGAGAAGATAATGAATAACTCTTTTTAAATTTAATAGATTTTTTTTCAAATACATTCCTGAAATCCTCAAGAATTTTTTCTCTTAAATTCTTTTGTAGACCAGCGGGAATTTCCTCACTAAAAAGCTCTAAAAAAAATTCTGACATTCTATAATTGTGTATCTACCCAAATTGCTGCAGCTAATTTTGTAATATCTCTTATTCTACCAATATATTCTGCTCTTTGTGCAACACTTATTGCTCCACGAGCATCTAAAACGTTAAAAACATGACTTGCTTTTAAACATTGATCATATGCTGGTAAAGATATCCTTTTTTCTACAAGAAATTTTGCCTCACTTTCAAACATATTAAAAATCTTGAAAAGATTTTCTGTATTAGCATATTCAAAATTGTAAGCCGAAAACTCTTTTTCTGCCTGATGAAACACTTCTCTGTATTCTGTTCCTTCATCATTCCAAATTAAATCATACACATCTTTTTTCTGTTGAGTAAACATACAAATTCTTTCTAAACCATAAGTTATCTCAACAGATACTGGTTTACATTCAAATCCAGCCATTTGTTGAAAGTATGTAAATTGAGATATTTCCATTCCATCACACCAAACTTCCCATCCAAGTCCTGCAGCTCCAAGCGTTGGGCTTTCCCAATCATCCTCAATAAATCTTATATCATGATCTTTGTGACTAATTCCAACTACTGATAAACTGTTTAAATAAAGTTTTTTAATATTTAATGGAGATGGTTTTATAATAACTTGAAATTGATAATAATGTTGAAGTCTATTAGGATTATCTCCATATCTTCCATCAGTCGGCCTTCTTGAAGGCTGTACATAAGCTGCCTTCCATGGTTTAGGTCCTAGTGATCTCAATGTAGTTGCTGGATGAAAAGTTCCAGCTCCAACTTCCATATCATAAGGTTGTAAAATTACACATCCATTTTTACTCCAAAACTTTTGTAAGTTTATAATTGTATCTTGGAAAGTTTGAAATTTTGCTTTAATCTTTTTTTTTTTAGAGACCATATTTTTGCCAAACCGATTTTTCTTCAAGAATGTTAGCTAATTGATCAATTTTTTCATTCGATGATGATAATTTTTTACTAAGCCAACTTTTTGTTTTTTCAAATTTTTTAATAACAATATCTTCTCCAAATTTATCTTTTAGTACTTGACTAGCGTTACCGATTTCATCAATCAAGCCAAGATCTTTTGCTTTTCTGCCAGACCAAAATTCACCAGAAAATAATTCGATTTCTTTTTTTTTTAATTTCGAGGATCTACTTTTTTCAACAATATCTATAAAGTCTTTATGCAAATCTAATTGAATATTTTTCAATCTTTCAATGTCCTCTTTTTTTTCATCAAGAAATGGATCTAATGTACTTTTATTTTTTCCAGCAGTATGGACTCTTCTCTCAACACCTATCTTTTTTATAAGCTCTGTAAAACCAAAAGAAGAGTAAATTACCCCGATTGAACCTATTATTGAGCTAGAGTTTGCGTATATTTCGTCACCTGCACAAGCTATTAAGTAACCACCAGAGGCAGCTACATCTTCTGCAAAAACGATTACTTTTTTTTTATTTTTTTTTGCCTGTTGTCTAATAAAACTGTAAATTAGATGTGATTGCACTGGAGATCCTCCAGGAGAATTAATTGTAATTGCTACGCATGGTGCTTTTTTTACAGAAAAAGCTCTTGAGATAATCTCTTCTTGACCAGAAAAATCTATACCCTGCTTAAATCTTCCCACATTACCAATTACACCAGTTAACTTGATATGTGGAATAATTTTTTTCTTTTTAAAAATAGAGAACATATTTTATCCTTACAAGATTTTTAATGAATATAAAGACACCTTATAATTGAACAGTAAGGTGCGTCAATTGATAAGTAATCAAAATAAACTTATTATATTAGTTTGTTTAAATATATGGGCACAGTTATTCAACTGAAAAAACAGATAAATAATTCTTATTTTCAATTAAAAGACTCAGTTGAGGATAAATTAATTTTGGTTGAAGAAAAGATAAAATCAAAACTTGAGAGTAGAGTCAGTTTAGTCCAGAAAATGACTAATTATCATTTAGAAACTGGCGGGAAAAGACTAAGAGCTTTGCTTACTTTGGGCTCAGCAAAGCTTTGTGGTTATTCAAAAGGCGCCAGAGATATTAACCTTGCGGCCTGTGTGGAACTCATTCATTCAGCCACCTTACTGCATGATGACGTTATAGACGATGGCTCTGTTAGAAGAGGGAAAAAAACATTAAATAAATTATGGGATAATCATTCATCTGTTTTAGTTGGAGACTATTTATTAAGTAGATGTTTTGAAATGATGGTAGAGGATGGAAGTATTGAAGTTTTAAAGTTATTATCATCAACTTCATCAAAAATTGCTCAAGGTGAGGTTCTCCAGCTTCAACATAAAGGAGAGGTAGATATGTTAGAAGAAACTTATTTAAGAATTATCTCCTCAAAAACTGCTGAGTTGTTTGCTGCAGCCACAAAAGTTGGAGCTATTTTATCTAACGTAAAAACAAAAGAAAAAGAGGCTTTGGAGTTTTACGGAAGAAATTTAGGTCTAACATTTCAAATAGCAGATGATACTCTAGATTATAATTCAGAATTAAAATTATTTGGAAAAAGAATTGGGAAAGATTTCTATGAGGGAAAAATAACTCTTCCAATAATTTTGTTGTTTCAAAGAGGAAACGTTCAAGAAAAAGAAAATCTCAAAAAAATTTTTTCTAAAACAAATAGAAATGAAGATGATTTTAATTATACATTATCCCTTATTAAACAATATGAAATTATCAAAGAATGTTATCATAAAGCACACCACTATATTAATTTAGCATCTAACTCTCTGACGATGTTTAAAGACTGTAGAGAAAAAACTATTCTTGAAAATTTAACATCATTTAGCATATCTAGAGATTTTTAGGGACTCAAAAGACTTTTGGTCCAACTGTTATTTTTATCTAAAGAATATTTTAATCTCTCATGAATTCTGTTATCTCCATCAAGCCAAAATTCAATAGTTGATGGTTTTAAATTCCATCCAGACCAATGACTGGGTCTTGGTACATTATTTTTATCTTTATATTTATTTCTAAAATTTTTCATTGCATTTAAAAGTTCATCTCTGTCCTTTAAAACACTGCTTTGTTTTGAGGCCCATGCACCTATTCTACTTTCATATGCTCTTGAATTATAATAATCATCTGCTGTCTTTTCACTAACTGGACTTAATGTTCCCACAATTCTGATTTGTCTTAATAAACTTTTCCAATGAAAACACATAGTAGCGTTTGGATTTACTTTAATCTCGTTTCCTTTTTGACTATTTAAATTTGTGTAAAAAACAAATCCATTTTTATCAAAACCCTTTAAAAGTACCATTCTTACAGATGGGACCCCTTTTTTACTTGCGGTCCCCAATGCTAAAGCGTTTGGATCGTTAATTTCTTTCTTTTTAGCCTCGTCAAACCATTTTCCAAATAATTCGAAAGGCTCATCAACATCTAAAAAGCACTTATTAAGACCTAGTGAGTTTTTTTCATTCATAATTTTAACAAAATAATCTATACAATATAAACTAATGTCATTTAATACTTTTGGAAAGTTATTTCGTTTCACAACTTGGGGGGAGTCTCATGGGCCTGCGATTGGTTGTATAATCGATGGTTGTCCTCCACTAATTAACCTTAATGAGCAGGATATTCAAGTAGAGCTTAACAAAAGAAAACCTGGTCAATCTAAATTTACTACTCAAAGAAAAGAGAGCGATAGGGTGAAAATTCTGTCTGGTGTTTTTGAGGGCAGAACAACCGGAACTCCAATATCTTTAATCATTTATAATGAAGACATGCGCTCGAAAGATTATAATGACATTAAAGATAAATTCAGACCAGGTCACGCAGATTATACCTACTTTAAAAAATATGGAATTCGAGATTACCGAGGTGGTGGAAGATCTTCTGCAAGAGAAACTGCATCAAGAGTTGCTGCAGGTGCCGTAGCAAAAAAAGTTTTAGAAAAAAAATTAGGTAAAAAATTTCAAATATCTGGTGCTGTAACTCAACTTGGAATTATTGGATGTGATACAAACAATTGGGATGATAAGATAATATATAAAAATCCCTTTTTTTGTCCTGATAAATCAATGCTTAAAATATGGGAAAAATATCTTTTGAGTATTAGAAAAGCTGGTTCATCTTGTGGTGCTATAATTGAAATTAGAGCAAATGGTGTACCGGCAGGATTAGGAGCACCAATTTACTCAAAGCTTGACTCTGATATTGCATCAGCAATGATGAGTATTAACGCTGTCAAAGGTGTCAATATTGGTTCTGGAATGAACTCTGCACAGTTGTCAGGAGAAGAAAATTCAGACGAAATTTCAAACACTAAAAATAAATTAAAATTTAATTCAAATAATGCAGGTGGAATTCTTGGTGGCATTTCTTCTGGTCAACAAATAATTGTTTCATTTGCTGTTAAGCCTACCTCATCAATCTTAAAAAGCAGAAAAACAATTAACAAGTTTGGAAAAAATACCACTATTTCTGTTAAAGGTAGACATGATCCATGTGTTGGAATTAGAGCAGTACCAGTGGGTGAGGCTATGCTATCATGCGTTTTGCTTGACCATTATTTATTAAATCAAGCCCAATGTGGATAAAGGGCTTATTTTTGTTTTTGTAAAATAATATTAGAATTTAATACATCTAAAATTTGCTCCTCAATAGAAATAGAGTCTAAATTTGCTAGTTTATACATCTTGTCAGGTTTGTCTTGATCGATAAAAATATCTGGGAGTTTCATTGACCTAAATTTTAAATTTGTGTCTATTAACCCTTTTTTTGTTAAAAAATCAATTACATGAGAACCAAATCCACCGATTGATCCCTCTTCAATGGTTATCATTGCCTCATGAGTTGTTGCTAATTGCCATATTAAATTTTCATCTAATGGTTTTGCGAATCTTGCATCAACTATTGTAATATTTACACCTTTTTTTTTTAAATTTTCTGATGCCTTTAAACTTTCACTTAATCTAGCTCCAAAATTTATTAAAGCCAATTTTTTTCCCTCCTGAATAATTTTTGATTTACCAATCTCTATTTTTTCATTAATTGAGGGTAAAACTGATCCAATACCTGTGCCTCTAGGGTATCTAAATGCACATGGTCTATCATTAATTTCTGTTGAAGTATTTATCATTCTTACTAACTCCGCTTCATCACTAGCAGCCATCACAATAAAATTTGGTAATGTTGCTAAATAAGTTATATCGAAACTTCCTGCATGTGTGGGTCCATCAGCTCCAACTAATCCTGCCCTATCTATTGCGAATCTTACAGGCAAACTCTGTATTGCAACATCATGAACGACTTGATCATATGCTCTTTGAAGAAACGTCGAGTATATGGCTGCATAAGGTTTGTAATTCTCAGTTGCTAAACCAGCAGCAAAGGTAACAGCATGTTGTTCGGCGATACCAACATCATAAGTTCTTTCTGGAAATTCTTTTCGGAAATTGCTTAATCCAGTTCCGTCTGGCATAGCTGCAGTTATTGCAACTATTTTACTATCTTTTTTTGCGTGTTGAATAAGAGTGTCGGCAAAAACTTTTGTATATGATGGTATTTTACTGGAACTTTTTTCTTGTTTTCCAGTTTTTACGTTGAATTTAGAAACTCCATGATAATTATCTTTTGCTTCTTCTGCAAAAGAGTAACCTTTTCCTTTTTTTGTTTTAATATGAATTAATATTGGGCCTTGGTGTTTTGAGTCCCTAGCATTTCTCAAAATTGGAATTAATGAAGAAAGGTCATGGCCATCTATTGGTCCAATATAATAGAAACCTAATGAACTAAATAAAGTACCACCAGTTACTGCTGATCTCAATAAATCTTCAGCTTTACCTGCTTTTGCACTAAATCTTTTTGAAAATGCTGATGTAATCAATTTTATAGTTTCTCTTAAACTAAAATAAATTTTACCAGAAAAAATTTTAGCTAAATATGTTCCCATTGCTCCTACAGGTCTTGCAATTGACATATCGTTATCGTTAAGTATTACAATCATTTTAGTCTTTGAAGCGCCAGCATTGTTCATAGCTTCATAAGCCATACCCGCACTTATTGCACCATCGCCTATCACTGCTATAACATTTTCTGATTTTTTGGATAATCTATTTGCTTCTGCAATACCTAAAGCTGATGAAATTGAAGTGGAACTATGAGCAGCTCCAAAAGGATCATATTCACTTTCTAAACGCTTCGTAAATCCTGAAAGGCCTCCTCCTTGCCGAAGCGTTCTTATTTTATCTTTCCTTCCTGTTAAAATTTTGTGAGGGTAACATTGGTGTCCAACATCCCAAATTAATTTATCACTTGGTGTATTAAAAATATAATGTAGCGCGACACTCAATTCTACAACACCTAAACTAGCTCCCAAATGTCCTCCAGTAACTGATACTGCATCAATCATTTCTTCTCTTAATTCATCAGCAACCTTTTGCAGTTTGTTTTCAGGTACTTTTTTTAAGTCTGGTGGAAAATTAATTTGATCTAAAAATTCGTATTTTTTTTTCATTTATTTCTATTTAGAATATAATTTAAAGTTTCAGATAAATTCTTAGAATTTGGTCCATACTTATTTAATTTACTATTTATTTTCAAAATTAGTTTATTTGCATATTTAATAGTATTTTTAACTCCCAGTAAACTAATAAGAGTTGCTTTACCTTTTTTCTTATCTTTTCTCGTTTTTTTTCCTGCGGCTAAAAGATTTCCATTGTAATCAATTAGATCATCAGCAACTTGAAATAGTACACCTATATGAGCCCCAATATCTTCAAAATTTCGAATATCTTTTTTATTTTTGTTCTTTAGTATTAATGGCGCTACACAACAAAAACTAAAAAGCTTTCCAGTTTTTTTTGTTTGCATTTCAATTATTTTTTTTTTTGATATCTTCTTATGCTCATAACTTAAGTCTAAATACTGACCACCAGCGATACCAAGATGTCCAGAACTTTCAGAAATTTTATTGATTAATCTAATTTTTGTTTTTTCATTAGCATTTAGATCCTTATGGCTCAAAATTTCAAACGCCATAGTTAGAAGTGAGTTTCCAGCAAGAACAGCGGTAGACTCTCCAAATTTAATATGCGTGGAAGGCTTGCCTCGTCTTATTAAATCATTATCCATACACGGTAAATCATCATGAATAAGTGAATAGGCATGAATACATTCAACGGCAGCACCAACAATTATTAAAGTTTGATAATTTAAATTAAATATTGAACCGACATCAACCAGTATTTTTGATCTTATCTTTTTGCCCTTTGAAAATAATCCGTATTGCATAGGAATAATCAGTTCTGATTTTTTTTGTTTTTTTATAAACCTTTTTAAAAAAATATTTGTATCTTTGGCAATCTTATTTAGTTTTCTTTGCATTATTCTTTTTTAAAATTGTTTTAGATATTTTTTCTTTAGTTATTGTTTTGATATCAATGAATTTTTTTTTAAATTTTTTCTCAATAATATTGTTAAGTTTTAACAAATTTTGATATTTTTCAATTGAATTTTGTAAGTCTTTTTGACTTTCTAAATACTTAATTATCTTGTTAGCTTCAAAAGTTAATTCTTCTAGAGATGAAGACTCATAATAATTTGGTAAATCTTTATCTTTCATATAATACTCTCAGATAATACATGAAAATGAATCTTGCAAATATTAAAAAAGCTAAAAAACTACTATATAAAAAGGAATGTATTGCGATACCTACAGAGACAGTTTACGGTTTAGCTGGAAATGCCTACTCAGATCAAGCCTGTCAAAAAATATATAAACTTAAAAAAAGACCAAAAAATAATCCACTGATAGTCCATTATTTAAATGCTAAAAGATTAAAGAAAGATTGTTATCTTAACGACGATTTTATTAAATTATATAAAAAATTTTGTCCTGGTCCAATAACATTTATTCTTAAACTTAAAAGATTTTCAAAAATTTCAAGAGTGATTACTAATAAAAAGAGTACATTAGCCGTAAGATTTCCACGACATTCTGTCACTAGAAAATTATTAAGAATTTTAGAATTTCCTTTGGCAGCTCCAAGTGCAAATCCTTCTTCTAGAATAAGTGCTGTTACATCTGCAGATGTTAAAGAAGACTTTGGAAAAAAGATAAAGTACGTTCTTGAGGGTGGAAAATCATCATTTGGAATAGAGTCTACAATTGTTGATCTCATAAATAAGCCTCAGGTATTGAGACTAGGTGGTTTAAACGTTTCATCCATTCGAAAAACATTGAGAAAAAAAATTTCAATAAATAATAAACCATCAAAAATCTCATCACCAGGACAATTTAAAGTTCATTATTCACCAGGTTTACCTATCAGGCTGAATGCAAAAAATATTCGTAAGGATGAGGCATACATATTGATTAGAAAAAAAAAAATTAATAAATCAAACTATTTTTTTTTATCAAAAAAAGGTAATTTAAAAGAAGCTGCAAAAAATTTATATACCACTTTGAGAAAAATTAAAAAAAAAAAATTTAGCTCAATTGCAGTAAGTAAAATTCCTGATAGGGGATATGGTAAAACTATTAATGATAGGTTATTAAGGGCATCAAGATTCAATGAAAAAATCACTTGAAGTAATAGGATTGTCAAAAACTTATAATACAAAAGAAGCAGTAAAAGATGTTTCGTTTGAAATAAATCAAAATGAAATCATTGGGATTCTTGGTCCTAACGGTTGTGGAAAAACTACTACCATTGGTATGATTTTAGGTTTGTTGAAACCATCAAAAGGAAAGGTTTTAATTAATGGAATAGAAATTGAAAACCAAAGAGAAGAATTATTGAATAGATTAAATTTTATATCTCCTTATATAGAACTGCCAAAAAAATTAACTGTTAGACAAAATTTGGAAGTTTATGGAAGACTTTATGATGTTGATAAACTCAAAAAGAAAATTGACTATCTGAGTGAAAAACTGAGGCTCAACGAGTTTATAGATAAATTAACTGGAGAGCTTTCATCAGGTCAAAAAAATAGAGTAAGTCTTGCTAAGTCAATAATTAATGACCCACAAGTTTTACTTCTTGATGAACCAACAGCATCTCTTGACCCTGAAACAGGTGATTTTGTCAGAAGTTTTTTAGAGGAATATCAACAAGAGAACAAAACATCAATTCTACTAGCATCGCACAATATGGCTGAAGTAGAGAGACTATGTTCTTCCGTTTTAATGATGAATAAAGGATTGATCATTGATGAGGGTCAGCCAAAAGAATTAATTAAAAAACATGGTAGAAGAAATATGGAAGAAGTTTTTCTAAAGCTTACAAGGAAAAAAGTATGAATTTTAATAAAATGTATGGTCTTTTTCTAAGACATTTTTACTTAATTAAGAGTTCTTTACCAAGAATTTTAGATTTAATTTATTGGCCAACAATTCAAATAATATTATGGGGTTTTATTTCAAAGTTTTTTTCACTACATAGTGACTACTATAGTAATACTCTTGGAGTAATTTTAACGTGTGCAATACTTTATGATATTCTTTTTAGATCAAGCATTAGTTTTAACATGCTATTTTTAGAGGAAATCTGGAGCAGAAATTTCACAAATTTATTTATAGCACCCCTTAAACTTAAAGAGATAATTATTTCATTAATTTTTACCGCTTTGATAAGGACTCTAATAGGATTGATTCCCGCAATCATGCTAACCTCACCCCTATTTGGTGTATCGATCCTAAAATTAGGTTTACCACTTTTGTTCTTATTCCTAAGTTTATATCTTTTTGGGATAACACTTGGATTATTTGTAAGTTCAGGTCTAATTAGATTCGGTCCATCTTTTGAAAATATTGCATGGTCATCCTTATTTTTGTTAGCTCCTTTGGGATGCATTTATTATCCAATAGAAATTCTACCAGACTTTTTTCAATTCATAGCAAAATGTTTACCACTAGTTTATATTTTTGATGAAACTAGAAATATACTTTTAAATGGATCAATTGATTATGTAAATTTAAAACAAGCATTTTTATTGAACCTGCTCTATTTGATAATCGGAATAGTGCTATTTTATTTATCTTTTTTAAGAGCTCGAATTAAGGGAACCTTGATAAATATGGGAGAATAATTGGTGCGCCTGCTAGGAGTTGAACCCAGAACCTCCTGATCCGAAGTCAGGCGCTCTATCCAATTGAGCTACAGACGCATATAGTATTAATATTATATTTTATGGAAAAAAACATTAGTTTTATAGTTAAAGAACAAGAAAAGAATTTAAGAGTTGATATTTTAATTAATAAAAGAGATGAATTTATTAGCAGAACAAGGATTAAAAATTTAATACTTAAAGAAAAATTAAAATTAAATAACAAAATTATAAAAAGTCCATCAAAAAAAGTCTCTGTTGGTGATACTGTGAATCTTGCAATTCCAAAGCCAGAAACGGCATGTCTCAAACCTTATAAACTTAAATTAGAAATAGTTTATGAAGATAAAGACTTATTAGTTATCAATAAACCTTCTGGTATAATCATGCATCCAGGTGCTGGAAATTATGATAAAACAATTGTTAACGCACTAATATACTATGATAAGAACTCCCTTTCAAATATTGGCGACGAGTTAAGACCGGGTATCGTCCATAGAATTGACAAAAATACATCTGGCTTAGTTGTAATTGCAAAAAATAATGAAGCGCATGAATATCTGTCAAAACAATTTAGTGAACACACAATTATAAGAATCTACCAACTTTTAATATGGGGAAAACTTAGGCCGTCCTCTGGAAGGGTCGAAACTTTAATTACTCGTAGTCCAAAAAATAGACAATTAATGACAGTTAGTATTTATAAAGGCAAAAAAGCTATAACTAATTATAAAACGCTTGAAATTTTTGAAAATGAAAAGATACCAACTTTAAGTTTAGTTGAATGTAGATTAGAAACCGGAAGAACACATCAGATCAGAGTACATATGAACTACAAAGGTAACAGTATATTAGGAGATGATAAATATAAAAAAAAATATAAAAAATTAAAAAATATTAATTTGAAAATACAAAATTCAATCACTAAATTAAACAGACAGTTTCTTCATGCAAAGACTTTAGGTTTTATACATCCGCGAACTAAAAAAATGATGCTTTTTAACTCAATTTTGCCAAAAGAACTAAATAATATTTTAAAAATGCTTAGAAATAGTGAAAAATAAATTATTGAAAATTAGATATAATTAATTAAATAGACTATTTTATGAATTCATCAATAAGTAATAACTTGCCTTCTCTATCTAATGAGGGTGGTCTATCTTCGTATTTAGAACAGATCAAAAAATTTCCAATGTTAGCTGCAGAAGAAGAATATATGCTCGCGAAAAATTGGAGAACAACTGGCAATATTAAAGCTGCAGAGAAATTGGTCACAAGTCACTTAAGATTAGTAGCAAAAATTGCTATGGGCTATAAAGGATACGGATTGCCAGTTAATGAAATGATTTCAGAGGGTAATTTGGGATTAATGCAAGCAGTAAAAAAGTTTGAGCCAGAAAAAGGTTTTAGATTAGCAACATATGCAATGTGGTGGATCAAAGCTTCTATTCAAGAATATATTTTAAGGTCATGGAGCCTTGTTAAAATTGGAACGACCACTGCCCAAAAAAAATTATTTTTTAATTTGAAAAAAATCAAAAATCAAATTTCACCAGAAACTGATGGTGACTTAAGAGATGAACATGTAAATCATATTGCTAATAAACTTGACGTGAGTAAGGATGAGGTGGTTTCAATGAATAGAAGACTTTCTGGTAAAGAATTTTCATTAAACACACAAGTTGGAGAAGATGGTGATGAATGGCAGGATTGGTTAGTGGATAAAGAACTTGACCATGATTTAAAATTTGCTCATCACGAAGAGATGGAACAGAGAAAAGATTTATTAAAAAGCTCTATTAAAGTTCTTAATGAGAGGGAGAGAGAAATTCTATATTCAAGAAGATTAAATGATGATCCAACAACTCTTGAAGATTTGAGTAAAAAATATAAGATAAGTAGGGAAAGAGTAAGGCAAATAGAAAATAAAGCTTTTGAGAAGCTTCAAAAGCACATGCTTCTTTTAGCTAAATCAAAAAATCTTTTACCTGCAAATTAAACATCAAAAGGATTCTCAATCAAAATTGTATCATCCCTTTCTGGGCTTGTTGAAATACTAGATACTTTTGCACAAATAAAATCTTCCACTGCAAAAATGTATTTTTTTGCATTTTCAGGTAAGGAATCGAAATTTTTAACACCACTTGTAGAAACTTTCCATCCTTTAAACGTTCTGTAAATTGGTTTTATTTTTATTTGGTCTTCTACAGCGGCAGGTAAATAGTCTAGTTTTTGACCATCAAGATCGTAAGCGATACACATTTTGATTTCATCTAATTCATCTAATACATCTAATTTTGTTAGAGCAATAGCGTCTATACCTGAAACCTTAATTGTTTGTCTTACTAAGACCCCATCAAACCATCCACACCTTCTTTTTCTGCTTGTAACAGTTCCAAATTCTTTACCACGCATACCTAACAACTCCCCAATATTGTCTTTTAGCTCTGTTGGAAAGGGACCTTCACCAACTCTTGTTGTGTAAGCTTTCGTGATACCAAGAACATAATTTATTGAATTGGGACCACACCCAGTCCCTGTGGCCGCGCTTGAAGCCACAGTATTTGAGGATGTTACGAAAGGGTAAGTTCCGTGATCAACATCAAGTAAAATACCTTGAGCTCCTTCAAATAAAATTTTTTTTTTTTGTTTTTTAAATTCATCAATTTTAAGCCATACAGGTTGTGAGAATTTTAAAATTTCAGGAGCTATTTCAAGTAAATCAGATTTAAGCTGATCTTTTTCAAAAATTTTTTTTCCTAGACCTTTCCTAATTGCATTATGATGGACCAATACTGACTCAAGTCTTTGATCTAAATTTTTTTCTGAACTTAAATCCATTACTCTTAATGATCTTCTACCAACTTTATCCTCATAAGCAGGTCCTATTCCTCGTCTAGTTGTACCAATCTTGCTCTTTCCAGCCGCATCTTCTCTAATTTCGTCCATTTCCCTATGAAAGGGTAGAATTAAATTTGCGGTCTCTGAAATAATAAAATTATTTTTATTAACTTCTACACCTTTAGATTTTATTTCCTTGATTTCCTTTAACAAAGCCCATGGATCCACAACAACGCCGTTACCTATTATTGATATTTTATCTTTTCTTACTATTCCAGATGGCAATAATCTCAATTTGTAAGTAACACCATCTATCACTAAAGTATGTCCAGCATTATGACCTCCTTGAAATCTTATAACCACATCCGCTTGTTCAGAGAGCCAATCAACAATTTTTCCTTTACCCTCATCTCCCCATTGAGATCCGACAACTACTATATTTTTCATTATTTAAATTTTGTATTTACCTTTAGGGAAATTAGATGATTAATTGGACCATGGCCTTTTCCATATTTTGGGTTAGATTTAATTGCTGAATTTACATACTTAATTCCAAGCTCACAAGATCTCTTTACTGGTTTTCCACACGACATAAATGTTGTAATAGCACTAGATAAGGTACAACCTGTACCATGGGTATTTTGTGTTTTATGCCTTCGACTCTCAAAAATTTTTATATCTTTTTTATTTATAAAGATGTCCTTAACATTTTTATGACTTAAATGCCCACCTTTAATAAGTACATTTTTAGCTCCTAATCCTAATAGTTTATTGGCAGCATAAATCATATCCTCTTTATCTAAAATTTTTGTTGTAGTCAAAATTTCTGCCTCGGGAATATTGGGGGTTATTAGTGATACTTTTTTGATTAACTTTAATTTGAGTAATTTTATAGCAGAAGTATCTATTAATTTAGCTCCACCTTTTGCAACCATAACAGGGTCTAAAATAATTTTTTTTATCTTAATTAGATTTAGAGCTCTTAATACCGACTTAATTACTTTAGGAGAGTGAAGCATACCTATTTTAATTGCATCAGGTTTTATATCCTTACATGTATAAATAATTTGTTTAAAAATTTCTTTTGGATCAATTCCAACTATTGATTTTACACCTGTAGTATTCTGTGTTGTGACCGCGGTTATAGTACTCATCGCATATGAACCTAATGCAGTAACGGTTTTTATATCAGCTTGGATGCCAGCCCCACCAGATGAGTCTGATCCTGCAATAATTAGTACTTTTGAATTCGGTTTCAATTTATCTTATTTTTTTTGATATTATTTTAATACATTTAGATAAAAGGACCTCATTTTCACTTTCACCCATTATTCTTATTTTAGATTCTGTCCCTGATTTTCTAACCAAAATTCTTCCTTTACCCTTAATTAATTTTTCTGCAATTCTTAT
>CABZPS010000017.1 GCA_902527635.1 uncultured Pelagibacteraceae bacterium
AGGTTCAAACAGAGTTATTAGTCGCTGATAACACAGGAGCAAAAAAAATTGAGTGTATTAAGGTTTTAGGTGGCTCAAAAAGAAGGTATGCTAGTATTGGTGATACGATTGTGATCGCAGTTAAAGAAGCTATTCCAAAAGGAAAAGTTAAAAAAGGGTCAGTTCATAAAGCTGTGGTTGTTAGAGTAAAAAAAGGAATTCATAGAGATGATGGCTCCAAAGTAAAATTTGATAATAATGCTGCAGTATTAGTTGATGATAAAGGAGAACCAGTAGGAACAAGAATATTTGGACCAGTGACAAGAGAACTGAGAAATAGAGGTCAAATGAAGATAATCTCATTAGCGCCAGAGGTACTTTAATGATTAAAAAGGGTTTAAAAGTAAAAGTTCTATCTGGGAGAGACAAAAAAAAGGAAGGTGAAGTTATTGAAGTCGATAGATCTAGAAATAGAGCAAAGGTTAAAGATATAAATATTGTGAAAAAACATGTTAAAACAACAAAAGAAAAAAAAGGTGGAATTTTCTCTAAAGAGAGTTTTATTCATATTTCAAATTTAAGATTAATAAGTGATAACTTAAAAACTAAGAAAAAAGAGGCTAAAAAATAATGGTACCAAGGCTAAAAGAACTATATTTTAAGGAAATTCAACCTTCTTTAAAAACACAATTTGGTTTTAAAAACATTTATATGGGGCCGAAGATAGAGAAAATAATTTTAAATATGGGCTTGGGATTAGATGGTAATGATAGCAAAATCCTTAAATCATGCGAAGAAGATATGGCAAAAATTACAGGTCAGAAGCCGGTGGTTACAAAATTTAAAAAATCTGTAGCAAATTTTAAAACTCGTAAAGGCTCAAATGCTGGTTTAAAGGTAACACTTAGAAAAAATAAAATGTATGAGTTTTTGGATAGACTGGTAAATATTGCTTTACCTAGGATAAAAGATTTTAGAGGGTTGTCAGCAAATGGTTTTGACAAATTTGGTAATTATACATTTGGGGTTAAAGAACATATTATTTTTCCAGAAGTTAGTTTTGATAGGGCTGATAAGGTAAGAGGGTTAGATATAGTAATAGTTATATCATCCAATAGTAAAGCGCATAGCTATGCTTTATTAGAGAAATTAAATTTTCCATTTATAAAAAAAGGAGATAACTGAAATGGCAAAACTAAGTTCAATTAATAAAAATAACAAAAGAATAAAACTCTCAAATAAACTTTTTAAAAAAAGAGAAAAATTAAAAAAAATAATAATGAATAAAAAACTTTCACTAGAAGAGAGATTTAAAGCTCAACAAAAATTATCAAAATTACCCAGAAATTCTGCAAGAATAAGAGTAATGAACAGGTGCCAAATAACTGGTAGACCACATGGTGTTTATCGAAAATTAAAGATATCCAGAATTGCATTGAGACAATTAGGTTTACAAGGAAAGATACCTGGATTAGTTAAATCAAGTTGGTAGAAAGGAATATATGAGTTTAAGTGACCCTATAGGAGATATGATAGCTAGAATAAAAAATGCACAATCAAGAAATCATAAAAAAGTAAATTTACCATCATCAAATTTTAAAACTAAGATTGCTGGAATTTTAAAAAACGAGGGATTTATTAGAGATTTTAAAGTAAACTTTGAGAATAACAAATCAATTTTAACATTAGAATTAAAATATCATTCCGGAAGTCCAGTAATAAGTGCATTTGAAAGAGTATCCAAGCCAGGAAGAAGAATTTTTTCAAGCGCTGATAGTTTGCCAAAAATTAATAATGGTTTAGGAATCGCAATTGTGTCAACACCAAAAGGTGTGATGACAGACATAGATGCACGAAAACAACGTGTTGGTGGTGAAATAATTTGTAAGGTATTTTAATGTCTAAGATAGGTAAAATAAATATTTCAATCCCAGAAAAAGTTAAAGTTGCTTTAGCTGGTGGTATTTTAAACATTGAAGGTCCGTTAGGTAAATCCTCTCTTAATATTGATTTAGATATTTTTTCTTTAGATATTAAAGAAGGTAAAGAAATTTCTATTAAGCCAAAAAAAATAGATCAAAACATTAAAAGGTTATGGGGAATGAATAGAAGTTTGATAAATAATGCTGTTATTGGATCAAGCAAAGGATACGAGAAAGTTCTAGAATTGGTGGGTGTTGGATATAGAGCAGCATTAAAAGGTAATCAATTAAATTTGCAACTTGGCTATAGCCATGATATTAATTTTGATATTCCTGAGGGGATTAAGATTTCTGTTGAAAAGCAAACAACCTTAAAAATTATAGGAGCCGACAAACAACTGGTTGGTTCTGTGGCCTCAAAACTAAAAACATTGCGTAAAATTGAACCCTACAAAGGAAAAGGAGTTAGGGAAAAAGGCCAATATGTTCTTAAAAAAGAAGGTAAAAAGAAATAATGAAACTTACGAAAGATACTAGAAGAAAATTTAGAGTAGGTAACAAGTTGAAACAGGTTGCTAAAAAGGATAGATTTAGACTAAGTATATCAAGATCATCAAAAAATATATCTGCACAAATAATAGACGATAATAAAAAAATAACTCTTTTATCTGCATCATCTGTAGAGAAAGGTTTTAAATTAGAAAAAAAAATTTCTAAAACAGAACTATCTAAGATAGTCGCTGAAAAATTGGCTAAAAAAGCCTCAGAAAAGAAAATTTCAAAAATTTATTTTGATAGAGGTTTATATAAATATCATGGAAGAGTTAAGGTTTTTGCAGAAACACTTCGAAAAAATGGAATGGAGTTTTAATAATGGAAAATACGAAAAACCAAAAAACTGATGATATTTTAGAAAAATTGGTTCATATTAATAGGATAACGAAGGTTGTTAAAGGCGGAAGAAGATTTGGATTTTCAGCTCTTGTTGTTGTAGGCAATCAATCAGGTAAAATTGGCATAGCTCATGCTAAAGCTAAACAAGTTCCTGATGCAATTAAAAAAGCCAATGAGATGGCAAGAAGAAAACTCGTGCATATCCCTTTGAGAGAGGGAAGAACTATTCATCATGATGTTAAAGCTAAAGATGGATCAGGAAGAATAGTTTTAAGAGCTGCATCTAAGGGTACGGGCATTATAGCAGGTGGACCTGTTAGAGCAGTTTGTGAAGTTTTAGGGGTTAAAGATATTGTTGCGAAATCGATGGGAACTTCTAATGCTCATAATGTGATAAGGGCGACAATGAAAGCTTTGTTAAAACAAAATTCTCCAAAGCAAATATCTAATATAAGAAATAAAAAGATCTCTGAAATTATTGAGAAAAGAGGATAATGATAAGCTTAAACAATAGAATAAAGATTAATAAGAAGAAAATTAGAGTTGGTAGAGGAATAGGATCTGGCAAAGGAAAAACATCAGGACGAGGTGTCAAGGGCCAAAAATCAAGATCTGGTGTATCAATAAAAAGTTTTGAGGGTGGTCAGATGCCTTTATATAGAAGATTACCAAAAAGAGGATTTAACCCAATCAGAAAGAAAAATATTGCAATATTAAATTTGGAAAAAATCCAATCTTTTATAGATAAAAAAAGTATCAAGACCTCAGAAGTTTTAAATTCTAATTTATTAAAGAAATTAAGTTTGATTGATAAAAAATCAGCCAGACTAAAGATTTTGGGTTCAGGTCAGATAAAAGACAAGATAAATATTGAAGCTGATTTAGCTTCTAAATCAGCAATTGATAAGCTTGAAAAGATTGGTGGATCTATTCAAATTAAAAAATAGTAAAATCCATGAGTACCTCATCTTCCAGTAACGATTTAAGAAATAGAATATTTTTTACCTTAGCCTTACTTTCTGTCTATAGGTTTGGAACTTTTGTTCCATTGCCAGGCATAGATCCTGAGCAATTAAAAATATTGATGGAAGGGAATCAAAAAGGTTTACTAGGGATGTTTAATGTATTTGCAGGTGGTGCAGTTAGTAGAATGGCAATTTTTGCTTTAGGTATTATGCCTTACATTTCCTCATCTATTATTGTTCAATTACTGACTGGGGTGTCTGATTATTTCAAAAATTTAAAATCCCAAGGAGAAATTGGGAGGTCTAAAATAACTCAAATTACTCGCTATGGTACGGTGTTACTAGCAACATTACAAGGTTACGGTCTTTCGGTTGGTCTGGAGTCTTCAGCAAATTTAGTTATCAATCCAGGGGCCTTTTTTAAAATTTCAACAGTCACAACAATAGTTGCAGGCACAATCTTCTTGATGTGGTTAGGTGAGCAGATTACACAAAGAGGTATAGGAAATGGAATTTCTTTGATAATTTTTGCTGGTATCGTGGCAGAGATTCCTAGAGCATTGGTAACAACTTTTGAACTTGGTAGAACAGGTGCAATTTCAACAGTTATGATTTTAGCAATATTTATACTTCTTATTGTGACTATTCTTTTTATTGTTTTTATGGAAAGAGCTTTAAGAAAAATACTTATAAATTATCCTAAACGTCAAATGGGAAATAAAATATATGGTGGTGAGTCATCACATTTACCTTTAAAGATTAACCAAGCAGGTGTAATACCTGCAATTTTTGCATCAGCTTTATTATTATTGCCTGTAACATTTTCAAATTTTAATTTTTCCGAAAGTGATACATTTTTAAATATAAGTTCGTATTTTACTCAAGGTCAACCTCTATACATGTTGTTATATGCTTCAGGAATAATATTTTTTACTTTTTTTTACACATCTATCACGTTTAACCCAAATGAAACTGCAGATAACCTAAGAAAATATGGAGGATTTATTCCAGGAATTAGACCTGGTGAAAGTACTGCTATCTATATAGAAAATATACTCACAAAATTAACTACTATTGGTGCTTTATATTTAGCATTAGTTTGTTTAATGCCAGAATTCTTGATTGCTAAATATCCAATACCATTTTACCTAGGAGGTACTTCAATTTTAATTGTTGTAGTTGTTGCTATAGATACGGTAACACAAATTCAAACTAGATTGATGAGTTCTCAATACGAACAACTCATTAAAAAAACCAAACTTGGCAGGTAAGTGAATATTATTTTATTTGGCCCACCTGGTGCTGGAAAAGGAACACAGGCGAAATACTTAGTTAAAAAATTAAATGGTTTTCAAATATCAACAGGGGATATTTTGAGAGATGAAATTAAAAAAGATACCGAGGTTGGAAAAAAAATAATAAATAATATGAATGATGGAAAATTTGTTAGCGATGAAATTGTTAATAGCCTTATAAAAGATATTGTTTATGATCCTCAAAAAAAAAACCGACTTATTTTTGATGGATATCCTCGTTCGTTAAGTCAGGCAAAAAACCTTAACTCTTTATTGAAAAACTCTAATCAAGAAATTAGTTTAATTTTCTTTCTTAATGTAAATAAAGAAACTATTATAAGAAGAATTGAAAAAAGAAGAATTGAGGAAAAAAGATCTGATGATGATTTGGAAACCATAATTAAGAGATATGATACATATATGAAAACTACAAAACCTGTTTTAGATTTTTATTCAAAAAATTTAAATTTTCATGAAATCGATGGTGCTCTAGAAATTGATCAAATAACCAATAAAATCAACAATTATATTAATGTTTAAGTCGTTGACTTTAAAAGATCTTCTTATATAAAGGCTACAATTTATCTCAAATTTATGGCTCGTATAGCAGGTATTAATATTCCGCAAAATAAACTAGTTCATATAGGACTTACTTACATTTATGGAATTGGTGACAAACATTCAAAACAAATTTGTGATGCTCTTAAATTTCCCAAAGAAAAAAGAGTCAATCAACTCACTGATGATGAGATTTTAAAAATAAGAGAATATATAGATCAAAATTTTAAAGTAGAGGGAGATTTGAGAAGAGATTATTCTTTAAGTATCAAAAGATTAATTGATCTAGCTTGTTATAGAGGTTCAAGACATAGGAAAAAATTACCTGTTAGAGGTCAAAGAACAAGATGTAATTCGAGAACAAGAAAAGGCAAAGCAATTGCGATTGCTGGAAAAAAATTAACACCACTAAAAAAATAATATGGTTAAATTAGATAAAGTTGAGAATAAAAAAAAAGATAACGACAAACCTACCAAAAAAATTGTAAAAAGTTCTTACTCAAAAAAGAAAAAAACTAAGAAAAATATTTTAAATGGAATTGCTTATGTTCAATCTACATTTAATAATACAATAATTTCTATTGCAGACACTAATGGCAATGTTGTGTCTTGGGCTTCAGCTGGTCAAAAAGGTTTTAAAGGTTCGAGAAAATCTACACCTTATGCTGCACAAGTAGCTGCTGATGCTGCAGCCTCTAAAGCTTTAGAGTACGGAATGAAAACTTTAAATGTTGAAATTAAAGGACCTGGTTCAGGCAGAGAAACTGCTTTAAGAGCATTACAAGCCAGAGGTTTCAAAATATTATCAATTAAAGATACAACACCGATGCCTCATAATGGAACAAGGCCACCAAAAAAAAGGAGAGTTTAATGGAGACAGAAAACGTAAATATAAAAAATTGGAAATCATTAATAAAACCCTCAAAATTAGATGTAAAGTTAAGTGAAGATCTTACTCATGCAAAAATTGTTGCTGAACCTTTAGAGAAAGGTTATGGATTAACTTTAGGAAATTCTTTAAGAAGAATTCTGCTATCATCTATAAGAGGTGCAGCGGTTACCTCTATACAAATAGATGGTGTTTTACATGAGTTTACATCAATTAAAGGTGTTAGAGAAGATGTGACAGATATAGTTTTGAATATTAAATCACTAGCTTTAAAATGCAATTCTGAAGGTACAAAAAAATTAATTCTTGATGCAAAAGGACCTGGAGAAATAAAAGCTTCTGATATAACACCAGTTGCAGATGTTGAAATTCTAAATCCTGACTTAGTTATATGTAATCTTGATGAAAATACAAACTTTCATATGGAAATGAATGTAAATACTGGAAAGGGATATGTTCCTGCTGAACTTAACAAACCAGAGGAACCACCATTAGGACTAATCGCGATTGACTCATTGTATAGCCCTGTTAAGAAAGTTTCTTATTCTGTAAGCACTGCAAGAGAGGGAAAAGCACTTGATTATGATAAACTGACAATGGAAGTTGAAACTAATGGGTCTATTTCCGCAGAAGATGCTGTTGCTTATTCTGCTAGAATATTTCAAGACCAACTAAAGATGTTTGTCAATTTTGATGAACCTGTTGAAGCACCTGTTAAGGAGGTATCTTCAGAACCAGAATTCAATAAAAACTTGTTAAGAAAAGTAGATGAACTTGAACTATCAGTTAGATCAATGAACTGTTTGAAAAATGATAATATCATTTATATTGGTGATCTTGTCCAAAAATCAGAGGGTGAAATGCTAAGAACACCTAATTTTGGAAGAAAATCTTTAAATGAAATTAAAGAGGTATTAACCGGAATGTCTTTATATTTAGGTATGGAAATTCCAAATTGGCCACCAGATAATATAGCAGAAATGTCAAAAAAATTGGAGGAAGCTATCTAATGAGACATGGCTTAGTTAATAAAAAATTAAATAGAACCTCAGAGCATAGAAAAGCATTGCTTAAGAATATGCTTAATTCTTTAATTAAATATGAACAAATCAAAACTACTTTACCTAAAGCTAAATTTTTAAAACCTCAAGCAGACAAAATTATAACTCTAGGAAAAAAAAATAACTTAACATCTACTAAAAACTTAATTTCACAATTACAAGATAAAAAATCAGCTAACAAAGTTACAAAAACGTTATCTAAAAGATATGAAAAAAGAAGCGGCGGCTACACAAGAATAATTAAAGCTGGATTTAGATATGGTGATAATGCTCCAATGGCTATAATTGAGTTCGTAGATAGAGATGTCGAAGCTAAAAGAGTTGACAAAAAGAAAAAAGATCAATCTGAAAACACAGAGAATAAAGACAGTAAAAAAGAAGCTGTAAGTAAATAAATTTTAAAAATGATAAAAAGTTTTGTTGTAGACGCAACATTTAATAATATGCGTCTAGATAGATTTTTAAGAAACAAATTAGGAAAGATACCTCAAGGTTTAATTGAAAAAAAATTACGAACTGGAAAAATCAAAATTAATAAAAAAAAAGTAAAAAGTTCCACTAAAGTTACTTTAAATGACAAAGTAGAATTATTTAATTTAGATTTTAGAGAAAAATCTAATAACAAAAAATTAAATTTTAAACCTTCTAATATAATTATCAAATCTAATGAAAAATCTATAATTGAAAATAATGAGGATTTTATTGTAATCAATAAGGATTCCGGAATTTCAGTACAGGGTGGAACTAAATCTAAAAAAAATTTAATAGATATTTTTAAAAAAAGTAAGATATTTGAAAATACAAAACCTTACTCTGTGCACAGACTGGACAAGGACACATCAGGTGTTTTTATAATTGCCAAAAAAAGAGAAATGGCGCAACTTTTAACTTCGCTATTCAGGTTAAGAAAAATACATAAAACTTATTTAGCAATTTGTCACGGCGAATTAGAAAAAAATTCTGGAGAATTAAATGATGATTTAATCAGATATGATAATGGAAAGAAAATAGTTGAAAAAGCAAAAACAATTTTTAAGGTAATAGATAAAAACTCAGAAGCTAGCTTACTTGAGCTTAAACCAATCACTGGTAGAAAACATCAATTAAGAAAGCAATTGTATAATATTGGTCATTCGATTTATGGTGATGAAAAATATAAACACATCACTCTTAAAGGTATAAACAAAAAGCTAATGCTTCATTCTTATCAAGTCAAATTTTTAATCAATGATCAAAAACATACCTATAAGGCTTTGTTACCAGATTACTTTAAAAATTTGCTTAAATCGAAAAGACTTAACTTTTTAAATTAATTAAAAAATTTTCTATTAGTTTATTTTCTAATTCATCATAATTTTGATCAACGATTGTTTTTAAGTTAGTTACTCCTCTATCACTTATACCACAAGGAATTATAGCATCGTATTTATCAAGTTTATTTTTAATATTTATTGAAAAACCATGGTAAGCAATCCATTTACTAACTCTTACCCCGATAGCTGCAACTTTTTTAATTTCATTATTGTCATCGTACCAAATTCCTATATTTTTTTTATCCGCAAAAGTCTCAATTTTAAAAAATTTTATTGTATCAATAATTGTTTTTTCAATCATAGATATAAACTTTCTTATATCTTTGCCTCTTTTTTTTAGATCAATAATAAAATAACAAATTAGTTGTCCTGGTCCATGATAGGTTATTTTTCCCCCTCTATTTGTTCTAATAATTTTTATTGATTTATCTAAAATTTCATTTTCTTTAAAACTTGTACCGGCTGTAAAAATTTCGTTATGTTCTAAAGTCCAAATTAGCTCATTAGCTGTATTTTCATTTATCTTATGAATCTTCGACTCCATAAAATTGATAGCTTCTTCGTATTTTATTGGTTTTTTTGATTTTTTAACCTCAATATTCATTTAAAAATTGTAATCTTTTCATTTTGTATTAAAAGAGCCGACATAATAATAGGTTAATTTATGACTTTAGTTAAAAAAATTAAAGATAAAAAAGTAAATTTTGAATTTAATAAAGAATTTATAAAAGTTGTCACAGATAAAATAGCTAATAATGATGCATTATTTATTATTAATTCATTCAAAGAAATGCATCCTGCAGATGCAGCCGATATTATTGAACATTTAGGTGAAAATGACAGAGAAAGTTTAATTAAATTAAACAGTTTTAAAATTGATCCAGAAGTATTTGTTGAGCTAAATGAGTCTGTTCAAACGGAGATAATTAAATTTTTATCTTCAGAATCAATTGTTAGAATATTGAAAAATGTTGAGTCTGATGATGCAATAGCAATTTTAGAAAATGTTGAAGAAAAGAATAAGAATTCTATCCTTAGCGCTTTACCCCCAAAAGACCGTTTTGCTTTACTAGAGGGACTTAGTTATCCCGAGGATAGTGCTGCTAGAATAATGCAAAGAGAGTTTACAGCAATACCAAGTAATTGGTCAGTTGGTCAGACAATTGATTATTTAAGAGAAAACAAAGATTTGCCAGAACAATTTTTGGAAATCTTTATTGTTGATGAAAATTTTAAACCAATTGGCACTGTACCATCATCTAAAGTTTTACGAACACCAAGAGAAACAAAAATGTCTAATATTATGGAGGAGACAATTTTTCTAGTGCCTGTGGATATGGATAAAGAAGAGGTAGGTAACTCATTTGAAAATTATGGGTTAAATTCAGCATGTGTGGTTGATAAAAACAATAAACTTGTTGGAATGATAACTTCTGATGATATTTTGACAGTTTTAAAAGAAGAAGCTGAAGAAGATACGTTGAGACTTGCTGGTGTTGGTGATGAAGAAATTACAGATGGTGTATTTACTAAAACAAAGAGAAGATTTAATTGGTTATTATTAAATTTATTTACTGCCTTTCTAGCTACTTGGTGCATAAGTTTATTTGGAGCAACTATTGAACAAATGGTAGTACTTGCTTTTTTAATGCCGATTGTAGCTTCGATGGGCGGCAATGCTGGAATGCAAACATTAGCCGTAACAGTAAGATCTTTAGCTACAAATGATTTAACAAAAAATAATTTTAGTCAAAATATATTAAAAGAATTTAATATTGGAGTTTTGAATGGAGTAATTTTTGCTATTATTAGCTCATTAATAGTCCAATTATGGTTTCAGGATAGTCAACTTTCTCTAATAATTTCTATTTCAATGATTTTAACAATGATAATAGCTGGTCTTTTTGGAATTCTAGTTCCTGTTTCATTAAAAAAGATGAATATTGATCCAGCCATAGCATCTAGTGTATTTGTAACAACAATTACTGATGTGATTGGGTTTGTATCCTTTTTAGGTGTTGGTGCATATTACTTTTAGAAATTATCTATTAATCTTACTTTATCAATAAAATAAGCAATAAATATTTTTGAATTTTTTATACTTAAAGAGGATTTAAGATTATTTTTTTTTCTAATTTCTAAGTAATCAATCTTAACATTAAAATTTTTTTTTAATGATACTATCTTTTTTTGTAAAAGAGATTTTATTTTTTTCCTTTTTTTAAGAAATATTTTAAAGTGGAATAATTCTTTAGCTATTTTAGTTGCTTTAATTAAATCTTGTTTATTTAAGAGTTGATTTCTTGAAGATAAAGCAAGTTTTTCTTTATTTCTTATTGTTTTGCATGAAACAATTTTTGTTTTGTATTTTTTTTCAATAAACTTTTTAACCAATAAAAGCTGCTGATAGTCTTTTTCACCCATAAATATTTTGTTTGGTTTGATAATGTTGGTCAACCTATCCATTACATCAATCACACCCTCAAAATGACCTTTTCTAAATTTTGCACAAAGCACTCTATTTTCTTTTTTTAGAACTATTGCCCCTTTTCTTTTAGAAGAATAGATGTCTTTTTTATTTGGAATATAAACATAATTAACTTTTAATTTTTTTAAGATATTAAGATCTTTTTTTAAATTCTTTGGGTAAGATAAATAATCTTTTTTGTTGTTAAATTGAGTGGGATTTATGAAAATACTTACTAGTGTTTGATTACATTTCTTTTTTGATTGTTTTATTAAAAATTCATGCCCTTTATGAAGACTCCCCATTGTTGGAACAAAGCCTAAATTTGAAACTTTAATGAGTGCCTCATTTATATCTTTATTCTTAATTAAAATTTTCATTTGTATAAAATAATTTTTATAAGTAAAACATTCAAATGATTAAACAAGCAATTATTCCCTTAGCTGGTTTAGGAACTCGATTACTACCATTAACTAGTGTTTTCGCCAAAGAGCTTTTACCTATAAATGGTAAACCTGGGATTGAATATATTTTAGATGAGTGCATTGAGGCTGGAATAAAAGAAGTTGTTTTTATTATTTCTAAAAAAAAAATGATGATTAAGAAATATTTTTATAATGATAATTTTTATAAAAAGATAATAAAAAAAAAGAAAGATCCAAGAACTTTAAAAGAATATAAAAAAATTCTAAAGTATAAAAAAATTATAAAATTTGTTTATCAAAACAAACCTTTGGGCACAGGTGATGCAGTTTTAAAAACTAAAAATATTATTAAGGATAAATTTTTTTTAATGTTACTACCAGATGACCTGATAGTGAAAAAAAACTGTTCTAAATCTATGATCCAAATCCATAAAAAATATAAAGCATCAGTTATGGCGAGTATGATTGTTAATAAAAAAACAGTGTCTCGGTGGGGTATTTATAAATTGAAAAAAAAAATAGATAAAAATAATTTTTTAATTGAGAATGTAATTGAAAAACCCTCCATAAAAGAGGCGCCATCAAATAAAGCTGTAATCGGAAGATATATTTTACCAAGGAAAATATTTGCAAAATTATTATCACAAAAACCAGGTAAAGGTGGTGAAATACATATTACAGATTCTATTCAAACTTTAATTAAAGAGAATGAAAAATTTATAGCACACAACTTTTCTGGTAAATATTTGGACTGTGGAAGTATGAATGGATACATTAAATCTGGAATAGAGATTTCAAAATTATGAAATTATGCATGATAGGAACTGGTTATGTTGGACTTGTAAGTGGTGTTTGTTTTTCTGACGTAGGAAATATTGTCTATTGTGTTGATAAAGATAAAAAAAAAATTGAAACACTAAATAAAGGTAAAGTGCCTATTTATGAACCAGGATTAGAAGAAATACTAAAAAGAAACTATAAAGCAAAAAGATTATTCTTTACCTCAGATTTAAATGAGGCAGTAAAAAAATCTGATGTTATATTTATTTGTGTGGGAACGCCTACCAAAAAAAAAAGTAATTCAGCTGATTTAAAATATGTATTCACTGTAGCAAAACAATTAAAGAAAAGTATTTCTAAATATAAAATCATCATAACAAAATCCACAGTTCCTGTGACAACTGGAGATAAAATTGAAAAAATTTTAAAAAATTTAAAGAAAAAAAAACTAATAGATGTTGTCTCTAATCCTGAATTTTTAAGAGAGGGAGAAGCTATAAGAGATTTTATTTATCCTGATAGAGTTGTTATCGGGACTGATAGCAAAAAAGCTAGTAGAATTTTAAAATCTTTATATTTACCTATAATAAAAAAATCTAGCAGATATTTTAAAACTTCAAGGAGAGGTGCCGAGATGATAAAATATGCATCTAATGCTTTTTTAGCTACAAAGATTTCCTACATAAACGAATTAGCTAATTTATGTGAAAAAATTGGTGTTAATATTCAAGATATTTCTGCTGGCATGGGCTTAGATCAAAGAATTGGTGATAGATTTTTAAGGGCAGGGCCTGCTTATGGTGGCTCATGCTTTCCTAAAGACACAAGAGCCTTAATTGACGTTGCCGATAAATATAAAACTGATCTCACAATAATAAAAAGTGTTATCAAATCAAATAATCAAAGAAAAATAATTCTTACAAAAAGAATTGATAAAATTTTAAAAAATAGGCTAAAGAATAAGAACATTACTTTTTTAGGTGTAACTTTTAAACCTAATACTGATGACATGAGGGAAGCATCAAGTATTCCAATGATTAATTATTTAAATAAGAAAGGTAGCAAAATTAGATATTACGATCCTTCTGGAAGAAAAAAGGAATTTGATCAATTAAAGAATGTTAAATTTTACAGTAGCATTTCTTCAGCTTGTATTAAAAGTGACCTTATAATTATTCACACTGAGTGGAATGCTTTTAAGTTACTAGACTTTAAAAAACTTGTAAAAAAAAAGAATTTTAAAGTTTTTGATATGAGAAATATTTATTCTCATGATAAAATGAGAGATTTAAAAATAGATTACACCAGCATCGGAAGGTAATTTAATTTAATTCAAATATTGCATCTACCTCAACTGTAACACCTAATGGCAAACTATTTGCACTAATAGCTGCTCTTGTATGCATTCCAGCTTTATCAAATATTGATGCTATTAAATCTGAAGCTCCATTAATTACTTTAGGTTGATCTGTAAAATCATCCGTTGAATTAACAAATCCAGTGAGTTTGATACATGATTTGATTTTGGATAAATCTCCATCACAAGCTTCTTTTGCTTGTGAAACAATGCTTAAACCACATCTTTTTGCAGCGTTATAACCATCATCCACTGAGAGATCTTTTCCTACTTTACCCTTGATTAATTTTCCATTTTCA
>CABZPS010000018.1 GCA_902527635.1 uncultured Pelagibacteraceae bacterium
TGGATTATTCTTTTTACAGAAATTTTATATTTAGCTAATCTGTTTGTTATAAGAGAAAGAACACCTTGTTTGTCATTTACCTCAAATCTAAGATACAAAGAATTAGTATAATTATCATTATTAAATGATTTAAGAGATTTTCTTTTTTTTGAGGATAAACCAAAAGGATACTTAATATTTCCTCTCAAAATTGACAATAAATCAGACAATAAAGAAGATGACGTTGGTCCAGGGCCAGCGCCCTCGCCTTGCAGGACACTCTCACCTATTGGTTTGCCCTCTATAATAACAGCATTCATAACCCCATTAACATTTCCAATATAAGTATTCTTACTGACTAAGCATGGATGCACAGTTTCAAATAATCTATTATTAATTACTTCAGAAATACCAAGAAGTTTAACTCTTAATCCTAATTGACCTGCGATCTTAATGTCTTTTAAATCAATATTTTCAATACCTTGCATTATGCATTTATGTTTAGAAATTTTTGTATTAAACGAGAGTGCAGATAAAATTCTTACTTTCGCAAACGCATCAAACCCATTTAGATCAAGTTTTGGGTTTCCTGGTTCTGCATAGCCAAGTTGTTGTGCTTTTTGTAGAACTTTATTAAAGTTTTCGTTACTAATTTCCATTTCAGATAAGATATAGTTGGTTGTTCCATTTAAAATTCCGTAGACTTTATCAATTTTATTTGTTGCTAAACCTTCCTTAATCGTTCTTAAGATGGGGATCCCTCCTGCAACAGAAGCTTCAAATTCTAAATTTACATTATTTTTTTCAGCAAGTTTTGCTAAATGATCCCCATGTTTTGCAATTAAAGCTTTGTTAGGTGTTATGACGTGTATTTTATTTTTAAGAGCAGTTTCGACGACCTTTTTTGAAATACCGTCAGATTGACCTATGCATTCAAATAATACGTCTATTTTTTTATCTTTTAAAATTTGAAGTGGTTTTTTAAAGAAGATATTTTTTTGAATTTGAAATCTTCTTTTTTTGTTCTTATTTTTTGCTGATATAGCAACAATATTAATTTTTTTTCCAGTTTTTCTCTCAATTTCTTTTTTTTTTGATCTCAACTCATTGTAAAGATAAATGCCTATTTGTCCTAAGCCAACTATTCCAATATTTACTAAATTTTTCATCTTGCTATATCAGGATATTTACTTTTTTTAATATAATCATCTATATAAATCTTGTACTCATCTAGAGACATTAATGTAATATCTTTTGATCTTTTAGTTATTTTAGCCAAGTTTTTTTGTTCTTTAACTTTTTTTTTGTTGTGTTCATTCCAATAAGCAGAATCATTATTAAAAGAACATGATTGGAAGATTATTAAAATTAAAATTAGATTTGTTTTTTTCATATCAGTCCAGTTTTTAGAGGAAATCCAAATTTTAAATTCATGTTTTGTATACCTTGACCAGATCCACCCTTGATAAGATTATCTATTGTAGAAAGAATAATTAACTTTTTTTTATTTTTTGTCTTACATACTGATATATGACATTTGTTAGTATTTATTACGTCATTAGTACTTATTAAAGTATCATTTTTTAGGATTTTGATAAAAATATCGTTCTTATAATAATTTGCTAAAACTTTTTTGATTTTGTTTTGAGAAACATTTTTGTTGACCTCTACATAAATTGTGCTCAAAATTCCTCTAAACATTGGTGTTAGATGTGGAGTGAAATCAAATTCAATTTTTTTGTTTGAATATTCTTTTAAAGTTTGCTCTATTTCTGAATTGTGTCTATGGAACCCAACTCCATATGCACTAATTGACTCATATAAATTTTGATCTTTATATTTTTTGTGAACCCCTCTACCTGCGCCTGAATATCCCGATTTAGAGTCAATAATAATGTTGTTTAATCGAATCATTTTTTTTTGAACTAATGGAATTAGAGGCAATAAAATAGAGGTTGGGTAACATCCAGGACACGATATTATATTAAAATTTTTAACTTCTTGTTTTGAAATTTCTGGTAAAGAATAAATACTTTTTTTAATATTCTTAATTGATTTGTGTTTCTGTTTATACCACTTAAAATAATCAGAAGCTTTTTTTAGTCTAAAGTCAGCAGCTAAATCAATCAAGACATTATTAGCTCTTAAAAAATTTGAAATTTCTTGAGCTTCACCGTTGGGAAGTGCTGTAAAAATCAAATCAATTTCATTGAGAAATTTTTTATTAAATTTTACAATTGTCGGTAGTTTTTTGTTAATTAAAGATTTATCAAAATGAGAAATTTTTTTTCCTATAGAAGAATTTCCACAAAGGTATTTAATTTTTACATATTTGTGTTTGACTAACAATTTTATCAATTGAATACCAATATATCCAGTTGATCCAGTAATTAATACATTCAGCTTACGCATTTTTTTATTATAACAGTTAATTATTAAAAGAAAATTATCTTTTAGAAAACTGGAAACTTCTTCTTGCTTTTTTTCTTCCAGGTTTTTTTCTTTCCACAGCACGAGAATCACGTGTGGTTAATTTATCGGTTTTAAGAGAAGTTTTAAAGTTTTCATCAAATAAAACTAATGCTTTTGAAATTCCATGAACCATTGCACCAGCTTGACCTGTTGGTCCCCCACCCTTCACATTACATCTTACATCAAAATCTGTTGGTTGTTTAATCAATTCAAATGGTTTTGTTATTTGCATCTTGTGATTATCACTAGAAAAATACTCACTATAAAGCTTTCCATTAACATAAATTTTACCTGAGCCTTTTTTAAGCCAAACCTTAGCAATTGAAGTTTTCCTTCTTCCAGTTGCGTATTTGCTATCTTTAAAATCTAATTTTATCTTAATTTTTTTTTGATTTTGTTGAACATTTTCCATATTAATTTCTTATGATATTCTTATTGTTAAGTTTATTCAATTCTATAACCTTAGGATTTTGAGCTGTGTGTGGATGACTGTTACCACTATAGATCTTCAATTTAGAAAGTTGTTCTTTACCCAATACTCCAGTTGGTAGCATTCTTTTCACAGCTAACTTTAAAATTTCTCCAGGTTTTTTTTCTCTCAACTTTTGAGGGGTTATTTCTTTGATACCTCCTGGATGACCAGTGTGTTTATAATACTTCTTATTTTGAAATTTTTTTCCTGTAAATTTGATTTGTTCAATATTTTTAACAACAACAAAATCTCCAGTATTCATATGAGGTGTATAAGTAGCTTTATTTTTCCCTCTAATAATTTTAGATATTACCGTAGCAAGTCTTCCCACAACTGCATTAGTTGCATCAATTTCGTACCACAAGGGTGATAATTGTTCTTTTTTGATAAATTTAGTCATGAAATGCGGGATTAATACTGATAAATGTTATATTGTCAATTTATATTAATATTGATACTTAAATATTAACATTTAAAAATAAGGATAATTTATGAAAGATAAAAAAAATAAAACTATCTCCGCGAAAACATACAAATTTGATACATTAAGTCTTCACGCTGGATATCAGCCACATAAAAACGCTGGTTCTAGACAAGTCCCTATTTACCAAACAACTTCATATTTATTTGACGATGTTGATCATGCTGCTGCACTATTTAATCTTGAGAGAGGTGGTCATATATATAGTAGAATTTCAAATCCAACAGTTGCTGTTCTTGAGGAAAGGGTTGCGTCATTAGAAGGTGGCACGGCAGCCTTAGCTACGTCATCAGGAATGAGTGCTATATTTTTAGCTGTAATGACACTTTGTGAAGCTGGGGATCATTTAGTTGTATCATCACAACTTTATGGGGGTACAGTTAATCTTTTTAGACTCACTCTACCGAAATTTGGAATTAAAACTACATTTGTAAAACCTAGAGATACTGAAGGTTTTAAGAAAGCCATACAAAAGAATACGAAAGGAATTTTTGGAGAACTTGTCGGTAATCCTGGAAACGAATTAATGGATATGCCTTCAGTAGCAAATATTGCTCATGAGGCAGGTATTCCATTGATGATTGATGCAACTTATCAAACACCTTACCTTTGTCGACCCATTGAACATGGTGCTGATATAGTGGTTCACTCATTAACAAAATGGATGGCTGGTCATGGATCTTCTATGGCAGGAATAATTGTTGAAGGTGGAAAATTTGATTGGATGCAAAATGATAAATTTCCAACAATGACACAGCCATATGAAGGTTATCATGGTTTATCTTTTGCTGAAGAATTTGGACCTACTGCATTTACAATGAAAGCAAGAGCTGAAGGTATGAGAGATTTTGGTCCTTGCTTGAGTCCACAAAATGCATGGAATGTTTTACAGGGTATTGAAACTTTATCTGTTAGAATGCAAAAACATTGTTCTAATGCCGAAAAGATGGTTAAGTATTTATTAGGACATGAAAGTGTTGCTTGGGTTTCACATCCAAGTGTTCCAGATCATCCTGATCATAATCTGGCTAATAAGTTATTACCTAATGGCAAGGGTTCAATGATAGCCTTTGGTATTAAAGGTGGTAAAGAAGCTGGTGAAGCTTTTATTAACAATGTAAAATTAGCTTCTCATTTAGCAAATGTGGGCGATACGAGAACGTTGGTTATTCATCCAGCCTCGGCAACTCATTCTCAAATGGATGAGGCTACTTTAAAGTTTGCTGGTCTATCTCATGACATGATCAGACTATCAGTAGGTATTGAAGACATTGATGATATTAAAAATGACTTTGAAAATGGATTTAGAGCAGCTAGGAAACCTAGGCTCGTATCCAATCAATGAAGTTTAAAGTAAATAACAACGAGGTTTACGCCTCAACAGGTGGAAGACCCTTTGACCAAAATAAACCATTAATTGTTTTTGTTCATGGTAGTGGCTTGACTCATATGACTTGGGTATTACAGACAAGGTATTTTGCTTTTCATGGATACAGTATTCTTGCAATAGACATGCCTGGGCATGGTCTATCAGGTGGGGAAAGTTTAAAATCTATTGAGTCCATGGCAGATTGGATTAATGATGTCATAGATGCTGTAGGATACAAAGAGGCTTCATTAGTGGGACATTCACAGGGATGTTTAGTAACAGTTGAATGTACAGCAAGATATCCTGAAAAAATAAAAACTTTAAGTTTAATGGGTGGTGCAGGCGCAATACCAATGAATCCTGAATTGCTATCTCTAGCAGAAAACAATGATCCTAAAGCAGTAGAATTAATGATGGATTGGGCTCATGGTCCTGCAGGTCACTTTGGAGGACATCCAGTTCCAGGCCTTTACCATATAAATACTGGTTCAATGCTTGCAAAAACAAGAACAATAAAAAATACTTTAGGTGTTGATTTTAGAGCGTGTGATAACTACAAAAATGGATTTGAAGCTGCAAAAAAAATTAAGGTCCCTACTCTTTCTATACTTGCTACAGATGATAAAATGTGTCCTGTGAAAGAAGGAAAAAAACTAGCTAATTTAATAGAGGGAAGTCAAATAGATATTATAGATAATTGCGGACATATGATGTTGTTAGAAGAAGCCGATAGAGTTTTAAAAGTTCTAAAAAAATTCATTATAACAAATTATCCCGCGAATAAATAAATAATTGATTCGATTATGAAGAAGAATTTTAGATTTTTTGATAATAGACAAAAATATTTACTTTTTGTAACAACCACAAATGAAAAGAATAAAATTGCAGATGCCTTGAAACCAATAATTCATAATTTGAAACCCAAATTCCCTGCATTAAAAATCTTTGACGCGGGAATGGGTGATGGATCATTGTTGATGAATGTAATGAGGCAGTGTCACCAGAAAATGCCAAATATTCCTCTCTTGGTAACTACTAAAGAAATAAGTTTGGAGGATGTAAGATTGGGGCTTGAAAAACTTCCTGATAGATTTGTGGAACATAAGAATACAGTTTTTGTTATATCTAATCTGAATTACATTGAATCCACATCATTAAAATCAAACAATAAAGTTAAACAAAAAAAAATGAATTGGAAAACTGTAAAGCTTAAAGGAAAATCATCATTAGATTTTTCTGACCAACTACGAAAGCTTAATCGAAGTTTTTTAATCAAAAAATGGCAAATTGAAAGAAATCCTATAAATGACAATCCGACATACAAAGAGCCCTCTGTAATCATAATCTATAGAAAAGACCAAGAATTTTCATTGAAAAATATTATTCCAAAAAAAAACAATGGTAAAAACTATTTTGATTTAATTATAGCCTCACAACCATATAGATCGAGAATATCTGTTGAAAAAAAAGTAAAATATGTGATTGACCCAATGATTAAATCGTTAGAAAAAAAAGGTAAACTTGCAGTTATTCATGCCTGTGGGAATGATCCAGCTAATAAATTAATTAAGAAAATATGGCCAAACGAACAACCATTCCCTTCATTATATAAATCGATTTTGAAATATATAAAAAGTAACACAGATAAGGATATTATTAAAAATTTAAAATTTCATAAAAAAACAAACATAAAATACATATTAAGAGCTTTACCAAACGAGATTAGTGGTGGCATAGCAACATCGCTAATATTTTCGGCTTGGAATGCTTCTATATATGTAAATCAAATATCTGATGAACAAATTTTAAAAGCCGAGAGAAAAAAAAACTATCAAAAAATTGTTCAACAGATACTCAATAAATATAAAGGTTTATATTTCAACAATGAATTATTTATAATTGAGAGAAAATAATTTATAATTAAACATATTCTTATACAAAAAATACAAAGAGCATGTCGTTAGTAAAATAGAGCTAAATTGGTGTAAGGATGACATTAAAATACTCGCACCACTCAAAAGAGTAAAAATACCTAGGATAATTTGTAGGAAAATAATCAAACCTAAAATTATTATTGGTTTAAATAATAATTCAATTTTTTTTTTATAAATTATAAAAGTCATTATTAAATATAGAGTAAATATTAAGTATGCCATATTCCGATGTAAATACTGAACTAAAGAAGGATCGCTGAACACAGTAAGTTTAAATAAATTTATTATACTATTATCATTTGGAAAGTATGAACTACCCATCATTGGCCATGTATTATAAATTTTACCTGCATCCATTCCTGAAACAAAAGCTCCAAGTATAATTTGTACAAAAATTAAAAATATAAAAATTTCTGGTAAATAATTTCTCATTTTTCTTTCTTTGACTTTCAAATACACCAAATCCAAATAATTCCAAAAAATTAAAGATAAAATTATAAAAGCAAATAAGAGGTGAATTGATAATCTAAAATGACTAACATCAATATTGTTTACGAGCCCACTTTTAACCATATACCATCCTAAAAAACCTTGAAAACATATTAATAAAAAAATTAAATATAAATTAGAAAGTTTTTTAAAACCAATTTTTACACTAAAAAAAATTAATGGAATTAAAAAAGTTAATCCTATTATTCTACCAAAAAATCTGTGAGCCCATTCCCACCAAAAAATATATTTAAATTCACTTAAGGTCATTGAGAAATTTTGTAATTCAAATTCAGGAATTTTTTTGTATGAATTAAAATATGCATTCCATGTTTCATTATTTAACGGTGGAAAAAAACCTTTAAAAAATTCCCATTTTGTGATTGATAATCCTGAGTCTGTTAATCTTGTTAAACCACCTACAACAATCATAGCTGACACCAGAAAAAACATCAATATCAACCAATTCGACATATACAATCGGTATTTATTATTTATTTCAGTATACATACTTGGTTAAATATAATATTTATTAATAATTCCAATTGATCAAATGTCGCCGGATAAAAAAAAAAAATTACATAAATTAAGAAAAAAACTAGATAATCTTGATAATGAACTTATAAAATTAGTTAAATTTAGAACAAAGATTGTGAATGATGTTCTCAAGCTAAAAACTTATAAGAATGAAATTGTAGATAAAAAAAGAATATCCAAAATTCTTAAAAATATAAAAAATAAATCAATTAAAAATAAAATTGACCCAAAAATTACCAACCGAATATGGAAAAATATGATTTATGCCTATATCAGTTATGAAAGGAGAAACTTCAAAAAAAAGTAGCTACTTACTATGTGGTGGAAGTTTTTTCTCCACAAAGATCTCATGTTTTCGAGTATCAGGATTATATTTTTTTGCTTTAAGTTTTATTTTAGCTTTCTCTCCACCCGCAGGTTTTTTAACATAATAAAAAAAAGAACTATCTGGTTTAGATTCAGGAACAAGTCTTACTTTAACATGAGTTTTTTTTGCCATATTATTTATTATCTTTTAAATTTTTAACCATATTAGAAATTTTAACTAATTTATTTCTAATATCGTAAACTTTTATAGATTCATTTAAATTTTCGTCAAGTTTTAAAGTATCCACATTATTCAAAACTTTTTTTACACCTTTTATTGTCATTCCTTGATCTTTTAAAAGAAAATGAACTTTTCTGATTAAATCTATATTTTTTTTGTCGTAATATCGTCTATTGCCGTTTAAAATTTTTGGTTTAATTTGTTTAAATTCTTTTTCCCAATATCTTATGGTATGTGTTGGAGAGGAATCACCTCTTTTAGATTTCAAGCCAACAATTTTGACTACCTCACCTATAGTTTTATAAGCGCTCTCAAATTTACTCATTTTTTGAATTTATAAATTCCTTAAATTCTTTAGAAGGTTTAAATAAAATTACATTTCTCTCAGAAATGATCTTGTCTTCCTTTGTTTTAGGATTTCTTCCAATTCTAGATTTCTTTGATTTAATAAAAAATGTGCCAAATTTTGTTAATTTTAATTTTTTTTCTTTCTTTAGATTTAGTGTTATAAGAGAGAAAAGCTCATCTATTAAATGTTCTGATATTTGTTTAGAAAAACCTACACGCATGTAAATAATATTAACTAAATCTTTTTTAGTTAAGTTTGTTCTCATTTATTTGATATTTTCTTTAATTTTTTTTATCAAATTTCCTTTAATTATTCTATTACAAACATCTAAAGAGTTGGAGAACCCAATATAATCTATTCCACCATGACTTTTAACAACTGGCGTATCCAAACCTACAAATATTGCACCGTTATATAATCTAGGATCTAATCTCTTTTTAAATTTTCTTAAATTTGAAATATTAAGTAGAGAAGATATTTTACCAAGAAAAGAACCACCTAAAGCTCTCTTCAACTCATCTGCAATAAAATTGGCAGTACCTTCAGCTGTTTTTAAAGCAACATTTCCAGTAAATCCATCTGAAACAATCACATTTACTTTACCATTCATTAATTCATTTCCCTCTATATATCCCTCAAAATCGAAGTTTTGATTTTTTTTCTCATTTAATAATTTATAGGTTTCTTTTATAATTTCATTTCCTTTTAATTCCTCAGAACCTATATTTAATAATGCTACTTTTGAAATATCATTAGGATATAAAGATTTGTATAACGAAGCCCCCATAACAGCAAAATCAGTTAAATTTTTTGAACTACACTCAATATTTGCACCAAGATCTAGAACAACACTCATTCCTTTTTTGTTTGGCCACAAAGCTGATAAAGCAGGTCTATCAATATTTTCAAGCATTTTTAAATTTAACTTTGCAATTACTAATAAAGCTCCAGTATTACCGGCAGAAATTACAATATCAGTTTCTTTATTCTTAACACTTTCAATTGAAAGCCACATACTTGTCTTTTTTCCTCTCTTTGCAGCTTCTAACGGGCTATCAGCACTTTTCACAACATCTTGTGTGTGTACTATTTCATAAAAATTCTCATTAATCTTATTACTTATTTGTTTTGAAATTTCGTTCTTATTTCCAAAAATTTTAAAAAAATTTTCTTTGCTTTTTTTGTGGTTATAAATAATTCCATCAATTACTTTTTTTGGTGAATTATCTCCACCCATTGCATCAACTGCAATTTTTATCAATTTATTCATCTTTAAAATCTTAAAAATTATTTTTTAGGGTCTAAAACTTGTCTTCCTTTATACATACCAGTTTTCAAATCTAAATGATGTGATAATCTATACTCACCTGTTTTCTTATCTTCAATAATATTCTTTGTTGAAAATTTCATATTTTGAGACCTTCTCATACCAGTTCTAGATGGAGTTTGTTTTCGTTTTGGAACAGCCATAATTAAACTTCTCTTACACCTTTTAATAAATAATTCAAATTTTTTTTTGATAGTTTTTCTTTAAAATCCTCAAAATAATCTACAAATTTATCAATTTTATTAAAATCTTCTAAAAAAATTGATAACTTCTCAATCTTCATAGTTCTATTTAAATCGTCCCAAAAATGAATTTCACTAACCATTGAGTGGAATAAATTTATATAAACTTTCATCTTTTTATTAATTGATTGATCCCCATAACCAATTTCTCTTATACTCAATTCTAATTGACGAAAATTAAAATCATAAATTTTTTGAAGTAATTCTTTGTTCTCATCATTTTTAAAATTTTTAAGAAAAAAGGCAAAATGTAATAAAAATAGTGTTAATCTGTCTGAAAAATTATCATTCCTATTTAATGATCTGTATAATTCTTTATTTCTAGTGTAATTTATTAAAAAATTATAAATATTAATAAAATTTTTGTTCATGAAAAGTATATTATATATGTTTCTTGTATCTTTGATAGTCACTAATTGTTCATTTAAAAAGGTGGTTAAACATCATGGTGTCTCATTCCTTGAAAAAAAACAAAAAAATTTAATTATTAATGAGACAAATAAAAATGAAATTATAGATTTATTAGGAAATCCGTCTACTAAAAGTAAATTTAATAATGATGTTTGGATCTATATAGAAAGAAAACAAACCCAATCTCGATTAAAAAATTTAGGTAAAATGAAAATTTATAAAAATGATGTTCTTGTCCTTGAAATTGATAATTATGGACTACTTAAAAAAAAAGATTTCTATAATTTAAATGATATGAAAAAAATAAATATTGTTAAAAATATAACAGAGGGCAACATAACTAAAAATTCGTTCATTTATGAATTCATGTCAAGTATGAGACAAAAAATGAACGATCCACTTGGAGTTAGAGCAAAGAAAAGGGAGGAAATTAGCCAGCGATAACTGCAAGTAAAAGTAAAGCTACAATATTTGTTATTTTAATCATGGGATTCACAGCAGGACCAGCAGTATCCTTGTAAGGATCTCCAACGGTATCACCAGTCACTGCAGCTTTATGAGCTTCAGATCCTTTTCCACCGTGATTACCATCTTCGATATATTTTTTTGCGTTATCCCATGCTCCACCACCAGCGGTCATTGAAACAGCAACAAACAATCCAGTAATTATTACACCCAACAACATTGCACCGACAGATGCAAGTGCAGCAACTTGTCCACCGATTATAAAGATTACGAAATATAAAATTATTGGTGAAAGAACAGGAAGTAATGATGGAATAATCATTTCTTTAATTGCAGCAACAGTTAACAAATCAACTAACTTTGCGTAATCAGGCTTTTGTTTTCTCTTCATAATTCCAGGATATTTCTTAAATTGTCTTCTAACTTCAATAACCACAGCGCCACCTGCTCTGCCAACAGCTTGCATACCCATTGAGCCAAATAAATAAGGAAGCATTCCCCCAATTAACAAACCAACGACTACATATGGATTTGATAAATCAAAAGTCACAACAATACCCTCCAGTTTTGATCCAACTTCTTTTGAATAATGTTTAATATCCTCTGTATAAGCCGCAAAAAGCACTAAAGCACCTAATCCAGCAGATCCTATAGCATAACCTTTTGTCACCGCTTTTGTCGTATTTCCTACAGCATCCAATTCATCGGTAGTTTTTCTTACTTTGTTTGGCAACTTAGACATTTCTGCTATACCACCTGCATTGTCAGTAACTGGTCCATAAGCATCCAAGGCTACAACCATACCAGCCAAAGCTAGCATAGTTGTCACTGCAATAGCAATTCCATATAAACCAGCGATATGATTTGTAAGTAAAATACCAGCAACTATAATCAGTGCAGGTATAGCAGTAGCTTCTAGCGAAATTGCTAAACCTTGTATAACGTTTGTACCATGTCCAGTAGTTGATGAATTAGCAACACTTCTTACAGGTCTGTAGTTTGTTCCAGTGTAATATTCTGTCACCCAAATTAGTAGTCCTGTAATAATTAATCCTATTACACCACAATAATATAAATTCATACCAGTGAAAGATTTATCATTTAAAATGTAAGAATTTTCTAATCCAATTACAAAATCTGTGACTGGATATAAAATTACTAATGAAGTTAAAGCAGAAACAACAAATCCTTTATATAAGGCTCCCATAACATTTTTACTATTGCCAAGTTTTACAAAAAAAGTTCCAATTATAGATGTTAATATACATGCCCCACCTATGGTTAAGGGGAAAATCATCATTGATAAATCGCCAGGAAAAAATATTGATGACAAAACCATTGTAGCAACAATAGTCACGGCATAGGTTTCAAATAAATCCGCTGCCATTCCTGCACAATCACCTACATTATCTCCAACATTGTCTGCTATCACAGCAGGATTTCTTGGATCATCCTCAGGTATCCCAGCTTCAACTTTTCCAACCAAATCAGCTCCAACATCAGCACCTTTTGTAAAAATCCCTCCACCTAATCTTGCAAATATTGAAATTAACGAAGCACCAAAGCCAAGAGCCACGAGTGCGTTAACAATTTCTCTCTCATCTACATTAAATTTCAATAATAAGTAATAATAAACAGCGATTGCTAATAAAGCTAAACCGGCAACAAGCATACCTGTAACTGCTCCAGACTTAAATGCTACTGAGAGACCGCTTGCTAGGCCTTTTCTTGAAGCTTCTGCAGTTCTAACATTCGCTTGAACTGAAACTAACATACCTACGTATCCAGCTATCCCTGATAATGTAGCACCAATAAGATAACCTAAACCCACAAGTATACTAAAAGCAAAACTTACAATTATCAAGACAACAACGCCAACAATAGCGATTGTTTTATATTGCCTTGCAAGATAAGCCTTAGCACCAATTTGAATCGCTGATGCTATTTCCTGCATTTTTGAGTTTCCTGCACTTGAATTTAAAATATTTTTTCCTGTAAGATAGCCATAAACAATTGATAATAATCCTGCACCTATTGTGTATAAAAGTATAGTCTCTATAGTTGAATTCATATTAATTTTAATTACGTTTCAATAATTAGTTTTAAAAAGCGGACAATACAAAAAAAAGTATAAAAGGCAATAAATAACTTCTAAAATTCATGAATATGGCCTTTGTTTTTTACACTAATTTTGTTCCCTTTTTCGTCAATAATTTGTGATTTCTGATTACTTGAACAAATTTTTCCAATTTTTGAAATTTTTATACCTAAAGATTTAAATGTGCTATTAATTATCATAGATTTTTTTTTGGGTGCAGTAAATAATATTTGATAATCGTCGCCCTTAGATATAAAATCTATCTTTTTTAACTTTTTTGATAATATTACATATCTTAGATTTTTA
>CABZPS010000019.1 GCA_902527635.1 uncultured Pelagibacteraceae bacterium
GCTAACGCTAGAACTAATTTTCTTTTTTGGCCGCCCGAAAGATGTTTAGCTTTTATTTCTTTTAAATTATCCAATTCAAACTTTGATGTAACATAATTTATTCTCTCAGATCTCAAATTTTTATCTTTAATTACTATTTCACTTATCGCTTTTAAATTATCATTCAATGTTAAATCATTAAAATAACCACCATATTGAGGAACATACCCAACTTTGAATTGCTTTGCTCTTAAGTAAATTGGAAAATTTGTGGCATCATGTCCATTGATAAATATCTTACCGTATTTTGGTGTGATTAATCCTGTTATAAGATTAAATATAGTTGATTTACCAACTCCATTAGGACCCAACATCCCAAAAATTTGCCCTTCATTTATACTAAAGCTTATATTATCCAGAATCAGCCTATTTCCATATGCTAATGATACATTCCTAAATTCTATAATTGTGTTTATGTTTTTAAATGATTTTATTCGAAATTTTTTAATTATTGCCATAAATATTTATTGATTTTATTTTAACTTTTTTTTTTTCATCGTACATAAATATTTTAGTATTTTTAGACATTATATCAATTTCAACAACATCAGCTTTTAGAATATTTTTTTGGTTCGAATAAACAACATTTTTTGAAATTATCAATGAATTTCTAGTTAAAGAAAAATCAACGTAATCGCTATTAATTTTATTAACTTTATAATTTATAGATACATTTTTTGAAAAAATAGTATCATTGTTATCAATGTTATATTTCCCATAGTCCGATTTAATTTTTATTTTCTCTCCATCAAACATATTTATGCTTGCTTTCACTTTAGTGAGGAAAATGATCTTACTGTCATTTATGTCTACTTGTCCTTGAGATGCATATAAAATGTATTCATTTCCCTTTGCATCTTTTGATGAATAATTTACATCGCTTATAATATTTGTGGTTGTGTCTAAATTTTCAACAACAGACTGTTCAACAACAGATACTTTTTCTTCCTTTTTTTCTAATTTGAAATAAAAAAAAAAAATAAAAAATATGATAAAAAATCCTATCAATAATTTAATTATTAAACCTTTATTCATTTAAGATATATTTGATTGCAATATTGTGTGAACGTGAAGAACTCCGATTGTTTTCTTTTTATCTTTTTTGTCAAAGACGCATAAAGATGTTATTTTTTTGTTATTCATTAAAGATAAGGCTTTTGCAGCTAGGGCACTTTTTTCAATAGTTATAGGGTTCTTAGTCATCACTTCATTAACCCGTGTGGATAGTAAATTTCGGTTTTTCTGATTAAAGCGTCTTATTTGGCCATCGGTTATAATTCCGGTAGTTTTTTTTTTCTTATTAAGAACAATTAAAACACCAAGTTTTTTGTTACTTAATATATTTAAAGCATTTTTCATTTTTAAATTTTCATTTACAAAAGGTATTCTTTTTCCAGTTAACATTATATCCTCAACAGTTTTCAATTTTGCACCTAATGCTCCTGCTGGATGTAATTTTTTGAAATCAAATTTATTAAATTTTTTATGTTTCATTAACGAAATTGCTAATGCATCACCTAGAGCTAATTGAACTGTTGTGCTTGAAGTAGGAATTATTCCTCCTGACTCTTTAACTTGAGGTGTTAATAATTTAATATCCGAGGCTTTATATAGAGTCGAGTCTTTTTTTGAAACAATTCCAATTAATAAAATTTTATTTCTATTAGCATACTGAATTATATTCTTTAATTCATTAGTTTCACCGGAGTAACTAATCAAAATTAAAATATCTTTTTTAGTAATACTCCCAAGATCCCCATGAGATGAATTGCTTGCAGATAAAAAAAAAGAGGGCGTTCCGATGGATGAAAAGGTTGCTGCAATTTTACTTGCTATCAAACCACTCTTTCCAACACCACAAAGAATTATTTTAGAATTGCATTTAGCTATTTCATTTACTGCCTTGTTAAATGAGCTATTTAAACTTTTTTTTAATTTGATTAATCCCGCAATTTCTAAGTTAATTACGTCCCTAGCAAATTTGATATAATTTTTTCTCATTATTAGTGCTCAAAAGTCGATAATTTATAACCAGCTATTTCCATATCAACTAAGATAGGTATTACTCCCATAGACTTTTTAAATAGGTCTATTCTTTTCTCTCTTTCTAACATCTTAATCAACTTATTTCTTATTTCAAAGAGATGCTCTGTGTCTGAAGCTGCATACTTAATTTGTTTTTCAGAAAGATTTGGATCACCCCAGTCACTTTGTTGTTCTTTTTTAGAAATATCTCTTCCACAAAACTCTTTTACTAGGTCTTTATAACCATGATACGAACTGGCAGTTCTTGCTATTTTTGATGCAACTTTTGTACAAAAGATATTTTTTGGTTGGACTTTCAAATGATATTTTAACCACAAAAGATCCTGTCTAGCATAATGCATTATATATTGTGTATTTGTATTAGATAAAGCCTTTATCAGATTGGGTGCGTGATATGTTTCTCTATTAAGTTTGATTAGGTAAAAATTTTTTGACTCAAGCCCTAATTGAACTAGGGTCAGCGGGTCTCTACCAAGAACCAAACCTAATGCCTCATTATCAAGACCAATTAATTTTTCATTTGATAAATCTAAATCTTCAGGTAAATCGTTTTCAAAGACTTTAATATTACTCATATATACTTATATATATAAGACTAAATAATAATGTCTATTTTTTGATTGCTATTATGAAAAAAATTTTGATATGGGGAGGCACAGGGCAGGTTGGTACTCATCTTGTAAGGAAGTTAACAAAAAATAACTATACTGTAACTGTGGTGACTAGAAATATACACCAAAAAGGTCATTTAATAAAAACCCAAGGTAATGCTGGTTATATTCAAATAAAAGAGTGTAGTATTTTTGAAGAGGATAAAATAAGAAAACTTTTCGAAAACACTGATGTTTGTATAAATTTAATTGGTATTTTATTTGAAAAAAAAAATGGTAGTTCTTTTAAGAATATACACTCTATTTTTCCATCTTTACTTGCAAAACTTTGTAAAGAATACAAATTAAAACATTTTATTCACCTTTCTGCACTAGGTATTAATGAGGCAGTTGACTCTGATTATGCCAAAAGTAAATTAGAAGGTGAGCAAAACATTCTAAAGATATTTCCACACACAACAGTCTTAAGGCCTTCAATAGTTTATTCATCCTCCGATAATTTTAGTTGCAATTTAATGACACTATTAAATAGATTACCAGTTTTTCCTCTTTATTATAATGGTGAAACAAAATTTACTCCTATTCATTGTTCCGACTTAACTGATGTAATCAACTTTGTAATCTCAAAAAAAGTAAACTCAAATATTATTGAATGTATTGGTCCTCAGATACTTTCATTTAGAGAAATTCTAGTTACTTTGTTGAAATTGATCAATAAAAAAAGGCTTTTGCTCCCTTTCCCACTTCCTTTAGCAATGTTAACAGCAAAATTTTTTCAACTATTACCAAATCCCTTACTCACAGTTGATCAATTAAGGCTACTTAAGTATGATAATATTGTATCTGGTAAATATAAAACAAATTTTGATATTGGTTTACCTGCAAAAAAAAATTTCAGTGAGGAGGTTAAAAAATACTCCTATATGTGGACAGAAGGGGGGGAGTATTCTAGAAAAAAAGATAATTTAGATTAAGCTTACTTAAGCTGATTTAATTTTCTTCCCAATAAATTCTGGTATTTCCTCTTTATCGACAAAATCCTCTTTTTTACCCTTGGGTTGATAAGCGTAGAGCAAATGAAGTTTACAATATGAAAAATCTTTTAATGAAGTTCTTCCACAAAAATAAAAACTTTTCTCATCTGGATGACCAATCGGCCATTTACAAGAATTCTCATCAAGTTCCTCTAATTGTTTTGGATTTTCGTGTTCAAAATCCTTTTCAATAATCAAGGATTTGAATTTGCTTCTTCGTCCTCTCTTAATTTTGTTATTTTTTTGCTCTGTCGAAATATTATAATTTTCGTTTGATGATGCCGTTCTCGTTTTTATTTTAGCAGATAGATTAAGTCTGTGAGCTTTTCCAATTACAGCATTTCGAGTAATACCACCTATTATTTCAGCTATTTGACTTGCAGTTTTCCCTTTTCCCCAGAGCTCTCTCAATTTATTGACTTTTTCTTCGGTCCAGCTCATAATTTTCTATATAATGTATTTTGAAAATATATAAACACAATATACAGACAAAAATTACCAATAAACAATATATTATTTGAAGTTATCAACATTATTTAAATTGAATTATTTAGAATGATATTCAATCCCAACTTGTATTTAATTTTTTTGTTTATACAAACAATATTAAATGAGTTATTTGGCAAAAAATTATAATAGAAAAAAAATTTCATTTACATATGGTAAAGGAAGCTATCTTTATACCTCCAAAGGAGTTAAATATTTAGATTTCGTTCAAGGAATAGCTGTAAATTGTCTAGGTCACGCTCATCCTAAATTAGTCAAAGCAATACAAAATCAATCTAAAAAACTTTGGCATATTTCAAATGCCTTTAAAATTCCTGAGGGGGAAAAGCTCGCAAAAAAAATTATGTCAAAAAAACTTTTGCTGATTATGTAATATTCCAAAATAGTGGTGCAGAGGCCACTGAGGCATCCATTAAAGTTGCAAGAAGATATTTTTATTCAATTGGAAAACCTCATAAAAACAGAATTTTGTGTGTAAAAAATTCTTTTCATGGAAGAACTATAGCAGCAATTTTTGCAAGCGGATCAAAAAAAATGGTAGAGGGTTTTGGACCAAAAGTTCCAGGGTTCGATCATTTTATTTTTGCAAATCACAAATCCTTAAAAAAAAATATTACTAAAAATACTGCAGCTATAATGATCGAACCAATTATGGGAGAAGGAGGAATTAAAGTGATACCTGATTGGTGTCTGAAAGGATTAAGAAAATTATGTACTAAAAAAAAAATTTTATTAATAGCTGACGAAGTTCAAACAGGAATTTCAAGATCATCAGATTTTCTGGCTTTTGAAAGCTCAAAAATAAAACCAGATATCGTTCCTATAGCTAAAGGAATAGGTGGTGGATTTCCTATTGGTGCAGTTTTAATGAATAAAAAAGTAGCTTCTGGAATGACGCCAGGCACTCATGGTTCAACTTTTGGTGGGAATCCTTTAGCAATGGCAGTTGGAAATTCAGTAATAGATATTGTTTCAAGTAAAAAGTTCTTAAATAACGTAAAGAAATTGTCAAAATATTTTTTTATAAATTTAAATCTTTTAAAAAAAAAATATCCAAAAATTATTAAAGAAATAAGAGGAAAAGGTTTATTAATTGGAGTTCAGCTTTATATAGATCAGTCAAAGTTTATTAAAAAATTGATGGATAAAAGGTTGCTAACTATACGTGCAGCTGAGAATGTTGTCCGTATTCTACCTCCACTAAATGTTAAAAAAACAGAAATCAATCAAGCATTAAAGATCATTGATGATGTATGTTCAAGAATGAGCTAAAATGAAACATTTCATAAATTTAAAAGATATTTCAGCTAAAGATCTTAGAAAAATTATTAGTGATGCAAAAAAAAGAAAAAATTTAAGAAAAAAACTAAGTCATCTTGATGTGGATAAAGATGCTCCTCTTAAAGGAAAATTATTAATTCAAATGTTTGAGAAATCAAGTTTAAGGACAAGACTAAGTTTTTATCTTGCCACTAGACAACTTGGAGGGAGCACTTTGACTTTAAGACCAAATGAGCTTCATTTGTCTAAAGGTGGTGAAAGTATAGAGGATACAGCTAAGATATTATCTAATTTTGGCAACGCTTTTATGTTGAGAACAGATAGTGAAAAAAAACTGGAGGAATTTAAAAAACATTTATCAATTCCGGTTATTAATGGGTTAAGCCCTTCATCTCACCCAACCCAGATTTTATCAGATATCTTTACGGTTGAGGAGTTAAAGAAGAAGCCTATTCACAAATTAAATATTGCATGGATTGGGGATTGTAATAATGTTTTAAATTCTTTAATTGCAGCGTCAATTAAATTTTCATTTAAATTAAAAATTGGTTGTCCAAAAAAATATAAACCAGGTAAGAATATTATGGATTACATTAAAAAAAACAATAATAAGATAGATATTTATTCAAGTCCCATAAAGGCTTCATCAAACGCAGATGTTCTATTTTCTGATAAAGTTATATCTATCAATGACAAAGTAAATAAAACTAAAAAATTGAAAAGTTTTAAAAAATTTAAGATTGATAAAAAACTGATAGGTTATGCAAAGAAAGATTGTATTTTTCTCCACTGTTTGCCAAGGGGAAATGAAGTTGATGAAAAAGTATTTTCTAGTAAACAGTCAAAAGTTTGGATACAAGCACTTAACAGAGTGCATGTTCAAAAATCAATCTTACTTTATTGTTTTGGAAAATTAAGGTAGAGGCAATGGGTTGTCTGAATTTTTGTTCAAGTACTTAATCACAGAAGCCCTATCTTTCTCTTTCCTCAATCCTGCAAATGCCATTTTGGTTCCTTTAATCCATTTGGCAGGTTTAATCAAATACCCATTTAATTCCTCAAATGTCCATTCCTTTCCATATCCAGCTAATGCTTTGGAATATTTGTAATCATTTACGGCACCAATTTTTCTGCCAACAACATTGTATAGTGCGGGCCCAATATTATTTTTTCCACCTTTTACGATTGAATGACAAGCAGCACATTTTTTAAAAACTTTTTCTCCAGTTTCAATATCCCCCATTGTCATTAAAGCGGCGATATCTATTTTTTGCTCTACGGTTTCACCTTCAGTTTTTAACTGTGCAGTAACCGACTGTTCAACATCAACCGTGTATCCTGGTGTTTTAGGTTTTTCAACATAGAAAATCATGCTAGATAATTTGCTTATACCTATTAAAAGAAGAGCTACAAGTAAAACTGCAGCTACTATTTTGTTTATTTCAAAAGAATCCATTTTATAAAATTTTATTTTGAACGTATAACATAATAAATTAAAAAATTGCTTATATATTTGATGTATATTATTGCCTCTGCTTGTAGTGTAATAACAAATAACAATGATACATGAAAACACTAATTATAATCCCATCAAGACTAGCTGCCACAAGGTTGCCTGGAAAGCCACTTCTAAAAATTAATGGTTTATCCATTATTTCTCACGTATTTAAGAAGGCTGAAAAAGCTAAAATCGGGGATGTATTAGTCGCAACTGAAAATCAAGAAATCGTTGATGATGTAAAAAAAAATGGCGGACAAGCAGTTTTGACTAGCAGTAAACATAATACAGGAACAGATAGAATTTATGAGGCTTTACAAAAAATCCAAATTTCAAATATTGATCTAGTGATGAATCTTCAAGGAGATGAGCCTTTAATTGATGTTGATGATATAAGGACTCTAAATCAACTTATGATAAATACAAATTCTAAAATTGGTACTTTGGCTTCAAAAATTTTAGATGAAAAACTTTATGATAACCAAAATGCGGTTAAAGTAAAAACAAAAGAAGAATTAAATCAGAAAAATTTTCCAGAGGCAATTTCTTTCAAAAGAAAAACTTTAAAAAAAGATTTAAATACATATCATCATGTAGGTGTTTATTGTTATGAAATTGGGACCCTTAAAGATTTTGTATCATATAAACAGTCTCCTAATGAGGCTAAATATAAGTTAGAACAATTAAGAGCTTTAGAAAACAAAATTAAAATAAATGTTGCCCTTGCCAGATCGCGCTCAATTGGAATAGACACAAAAGAGGATTTTGTGGCTATTAAAAAGATTATGGAATATAAAATGTGATGGAAAAAATTTATTTTCAAGGAACATTTGGAGCATATTCACATCTAGCTGCTTTATCCATTGCCCCGAAAGCTAAGATAATACCATGTAAGACTTTTGATGAATGTTTTTTAAAAGCTTCTGAGGACTCATCTTCTAAAATAATTATACCAGAGTCCAATAGAATTACTGGAAATATAGGAATTGAATATCTAGTATTTAAATTTCGATTAAATATTTATTCAGAATATTTTCAAAAAATTGAGCATAATTTGTTAGCAATCCCTGGTACAAAAATTTCTGAAATAAAAAATGTTTACTCTCACTCACAAGCACTCTCTCAATGTTCAAACTTTATAAAATCAAACAATCTAATTGAACACGTTAGCGCAGATACTGCTGGGTCAGCAGAAATGATATCTAGAATTAAAGATAATAAAAATGCAGCAATAGCCTCTACCTTAAGTGCAGAAACTTATGGATTAGAAATAATAAAAAAAAATATTGAAAATGAAAAAGGAAATCTTACTAGGTTTTTAATTATGGGTAAAAGAATTTTTCAACCAGAATATGGTGACAAAAAATATATTACATCTTTTTTGTTCAAATTAAAAAGTAAACCTGCAGCTTTATATCAATCACTAGGTGGCTTTGCAATTAATGGTGTAAACTTAACCAAATTGCAAAGTTACCCTGAAAAAAATTCTTTCGATTCTTATTTTTTCTTATGTGATTTAGATGGTCATATAGAGGATGTAAAAGTTAAAAAATCCTTAGAGGAATTAGGTTTGCATTGTCAAGATTTTCACGTTTTAGGTGTTTTTGAAGCTGACGAAATAAGAGAGAAGTAATTTATATTCTTTTGTTGTAGATTGGAAAATATTACTGCTATAATACCTCTGGAGGCTAGAGGTGAACACTCCTTGAATCCTAGGAGGATCGAAAGATAGCACTAGTAAAGAGAGCTTTTCAGGTTCTAGTCTCCTAAGGACTAAAAATGAAAGAAAAATCTAAAGTGCTAGCACTAAAATATAGACCAAAAGTTTTTGAGGAACTAATCGGTCAAAAAGTTGCATCTGATACAATTATTAATTCAATTAAAGCTGATAAAATTCCGAATGCATATCTTTTTACAGGAATTCGTGGTGTAGGCAAAACAACAATAGCAAGAATTGTTGCAAAATCTCTAAATTGTTTAAATGGAATAGAAAAACTTTGTGAAAAAAATTTATGCATAAATTGTGAGGGCATTTCAAAATCAAGTCATATGGATGTTTTAGAACTAAATGGAGCAGATAAAACATCAATTAATGATATTAGAGATCTAATAGAGTTTTCAAGATATGGACCGACTTCCTCAAAATATAAAATTTTTATTATTGATGAAGTGCATCAGATATCTTCTAGTGCATTTAATGCTCTTCTAAAAATCCTTGAAGAGCCACCAAATTATTTAAAATTCATCCTTGCCACAACCGAGATAAAAAAAGTTCCAGTGACTATCGTATCGAGATGTCAAAGATTTGACCTATCTAGAGTCAAATCTGAGGATTTATTTCAATTTATTAAAAAAGTAAAAGATAAAGAGAATGGAAATGTCTCAGATAATGCTTTGAAATTAATCGTTAAAATCTCAGAGGGTTCTGTTAGAGATGCATTGTCTTTATTAGATAGAGGTCTGTTATCGCTAAACAAAAAAAAAGAATTAGATTTAAGTGAGGCTCAAAAAATTTTTGGATATTTTGATAAATCTCAACTTATCGAAATGTTTGATTTAGTTTTAAAGGGTGATGAAAAAAAAGTTTTGGAAACTTATAGAAAGATTTTTGACCAAGGTATAGATCCTAAAGTTTTCATAAATGATTTTTTAGAACTAATATATTATTTTAAAAATATAAATTCGTTAACACTTGAAAGTACAAACTTTTCTTTAAATGATGAAGAATTTTCCAAAATCAAAAAGATTTCTAATTCTATAGATAATAAAGTACTTATTTTATTTTGGCAATTTACAATTAAAACTATCGAAGAGTTAGAAATAGTTTCCAATCAAAACTTATCAATTGAAATGTATTTAATGCGATTAATATATCTTAGTCCTTTTAAGCAAAGAATAGATATAGAAAATGATAAGACAAAACTATCACTTGAAAAGGACTTAAATTATACCTCTAAAAATGATGTGATCGATCAAATCAAAAATATTACTCAAGAAAAAAAAATTAAACCCGAAAGTGGTACAAATATTAAAGTTGAAAATAGGATAATTGACTCATTCAAAAATCTTTTAGATATTTGTGATGAAGAAAAAGAAATTAAGTTAAAATATGAACTTGAAAAAAACGTCAATTTAGTAAATTTTGATAGAAACAGAATAGAAATATCTTTTAATGAAAACTTAGATAAATCTTTTGTCAAAGAGCTATCTTCAAAACTTTATGTATGGACTGGAGAGAGATGGATAATTTCTTTTAGTAAAGAAATGGGACAAATTTCTGTAAAACAACGAGTAGATAACGATAAAAAAAAATTAATTGATGATATAAAAAAAACTAAATTGTATAATGATTTTATAAAAAAGTTTCCTGATGCACATCTCAATGATGTGTTTTTGGATAAAAAAGATGAGGACAAATGACAGATTTTTCTAAAATTCTAGATAAGGCAAAAGAGCTTGAGACAAAAATGAAAGAGAGCCAAGAAAATATTAAAAAAATTAGAGTAGAAGGTGTTTCTGGATCTAATTCTGTTAGGATAATCTTAGATGGAGATGGAGAGATGCAAAAAATTGAAATTTCAGATGATATTTTAAAAGAAGATAAGTCAATAATAGAGGATCTAATCGTGGCTGCTCATAACAATGCAAAGTTACAATTAAAATCAAAAACATCAGAGGAAATTTCGAAAGCGACTGGTGGTTTTGGAATTCCAGGTTTTAAATGGCCATTATAAATAATGCAAAATATAAATGAGATAGAAGAATTAGTTAAATTGATTTCCAAATTACCTGGATTAGGACCCAAATCAGCAAAAAGAATTGTTCTGAGATTGATGAATGATAGAGATCAGCTGATCAAACCTCTGGCTAATGTATTAGCTCAAATTTACAAAAATGTTTCTAGGTGTAGAAATTGTGGTTCCTTAAAATCTACGATAATAGGTTGTGATAATTGTGAAAACTCAAAAAAAAAATTTGATAAGATTTGTGTTGTTGAGGATATTGCTGATCAATGGTCCATTGAGAGTTCTAATATATATCAGGGATATTTTCATATTCTTGGTGGTACAATCTCGTCTGCAGGAAATAGAAAAGGAGATTTATTAATCGACTCTTTAGTAGAGAGAGTTAAAAAAGATAAAATTGAGGAGGTAATTTTAGCCACCAGTGCCACAATAGAAGGTCAAACGACTGCCTACTATATTCAAGATAGTTTGAAAAATTCCAAAGTAAAAATTACAAAGCTTGCCCAAGGTTTGCCGGTAGGTGGTGAGATAGAAAATCTAGATGATGGGACTTTAATTTCTGCTTTTAAAAATCGATCTAATTTGATTTCGAACTCAGATTAGATTTTTTTTTTAATCTGTTTAAATGAAGTAATGGTTCGGTGTAACCTGAAGGTTGCTCTTTACCTTTAAACACTAGATCACAAGCAGTTTGAAATGCCATAGAGTTATCATAATTGTCACTCATCTTAACGTATAATGGATCATTTTTATTCTGTCCATCAACTATCTTCGCCATCTCTTTCATTATTTCAATTACTTGTATTTTTGTTGTAATTCCATGATGGATCCAGTTGGCTATATGCTGCGATGAAATTCTAAGAGTTGCCCTATCTTCCATCAAACCTATATTGTTAATATCAGGCACTTTAGAACAACCCACACCTTGATCTACCCATCTTACAACATAACCCAATAAGGTTTGCGCAGAATTAGATATTTCTTTGTTTATATCTTCTACAGACCAATTAGGACGGTCAGCTGTTGGGATTGTTAAAAGATCATCAATTTTAGCTGGCTCTCTATTCATTAATTTTTTTTGTTCATTAAAAATATCTATTTCGTGATAATGTAAAGCATGTAAAGCAGCTGCTGTTGGAGAGGGAACCCATGCACAGTTTGCTCCTGCTTTTAAGTGCCCTTTTTTTTGATCCATCATATCTCTCATTTTATCTGGCATTGCCCACATTCCTTTTCCAATTTGTGCTTTTCCTGAAAATCCACATTTTAAACCAATATCGACATTATTATTTTCGTAAGCGTTGATCCATTTAGATGATTTCATATCACCTTTTTTAATCATAGGGCCAGCTTCCATTGATGTATGCATTTCATCTCCAGTTCTATCTAAAAAACCAGTATTTATGAAAAAAACCCTGTTTTTAAGACTTCTAATACATTCTTTTAAATTTGCAGAAGTTCTTCTTTCTTCATCCATAATACCAATTTTACAAGTATACTTGGTTAAATTTAGAACTTCCTCAACTTTAGAAAAAATTAAATCTGTGAACGCCGTTTCATCTGGACCATGCATTTTAGGCTTTACTATATACACAGATCCAGTTCTTGAGTTAGTTTTGTTTTTAATATCATGTAGTGCAGCTGCTGTTGTTATAAATGCATCCATAATTCCCTCAGGTATTTCACTTCCATCACTTAACAAAATCGACGGGTTAGTCATTAAATGACCAACATTTCTTATAAGTAAAAGGCTCCTTCCATGTAGCTTTAAACCTTTACCATTTTTTGAGATATAACTTCTATGTGGATTCAGCTTTCTCTCAAATATTTTACCTTCTTTTTCAAATTTTGATTTTAGATCACCTTTCATAAGGCCTAGCCAATTTCGATAACAAATAATTTTATCTTCTGAGTCAACTGCTGCGACACTGTCCTCATTATCACAAATTGTTGACACTGCTGATTCTAGTATTATGTCACTAATTCCTGCATGG
>CABZPS010000020.1 GCA_902527635.1 uncultured Pelagibacteraceae bacterium
AAATTATTAAATCCATGATCTTTATACTTTCCCGCTTGTTCAATTGGAGACATTTCATACTCAGTTTTGTTGTCAAAATCTCCTTTAACTAATCTTACACACTTTTTATCTTTAATGTCTATTGCAGGAAATATCTTCATTTACAAATTTATAAAATTATCAATTATTTTTAATCCTATTTTATCACTCTTTTCCGGGTGAAACTGGGTCCCAAAGATATTTTCTTTTTCAACAGAACAAACTATATTTGATGAATAATCTGTCGTAGCTGAAATTACATTCCTATCATTTGGTATAAATTCATAACTATGTACAAAATACATGTGGGAATTATTTTCTATTTCTTTAAAGATCTTACTTTCTTTTACAATATTAATTTCATTCCATCCAATATGTGGAAGCTTAAATTTACCCTTTTGGTTATCTATTTTAGAAACTTTACCTGAAATCCATCCTAATCCGTTCGTTTCAGTTTCTTCATACCCAACATCAGCAAACATTTGTAAACCAACACAAATTCCAAGAAGAGGTTTTTTATTGTTTATTGCAAATTCGTTGAGCGTTTCTGTTAGACCTTTAATTTTATTTAGAGCATCTACACAACTTTTAAACGAGCCCTGGCCTGGTAAAACTAATTTATCACTTGATTTAATCTTACCTAAATCTGAAGTTACCTCGATATTTACTTTATTTTTAGCAACTTCTTTAAAAGAGTTTATCACCGAGCTAATATTGCCCGAGTTATAATCAACAATTGTGACTTTCATTAAACTTATAAAGAACCCTTTGTAGAAGGAATTGTTTTTTTATTCCTTGGATCTATCTCTAACGCAGCTCGTAATGATCTTGCTAAACCCTTGAAGCAAGACTCTATTATGTGGTGACTGTTATCACCATAAATATTCTCAACGTGTAAAGTAATTCCAGCAGCTTGTGAAAATGCTTGAAACCATTCTTTAAAAAGTTCAGTATCCATTTCACCAAGTTTTTCTACTTTAAGATTAACGTTCCAAATCAAATAAGGTCTATTAGAAATATCAAGAGCTACACGCGATAAAGTTTCATCCATAGGTATCATTGCATGAGCATATCTTCTAATACCAACAGATTTTTTCAAAGCCTTTTTTAAAGCTTCACCTATCGCAATACCAGTATCTTCAGTAGTGTGGTGAAGATCTATATGAGTATCCCCTTTGGCTTTAATAGTCATATCAATAGAGGAATGTTTAGATAATTGTTCTAGCATGTGATTTAAAAAACCTATGCCTGTATCAATTTTATACTTACCTTTTCCATCAATATTCAAATCAACACTGATGCTGGTCTCTTTGGTTTTTCGACTAATTTTACCTTTACGCTTCATAATTAAAAAGAGGTATACATATATTATTCGATTATGGCAATAATACTAACCCTGGGCTTGAAGTATCAAAATTAGTATCCATTTATAAGCTATGACAACAATAGTTTTGGTTAGAAAAAATAAAGAAGTAGTGGTTGCAGGTGATGGACAAGTAAGTATGGGAAATACAGTTGTAAAAAGCACCGCCTCAAAAGTTAGAAAAATTGATAAAAGAGGTGTCGTAGCAGGATTTGCCGGATCTACAGCGGATGCTTTAACATTGTTTGAAAGACTGGAGGCAAAATTAGAAAAACATGCAGGAAATTTATCAAGAGCAGCTGTCGAGTTAGCAAAAGATTGGCGAACAGATAAATATTTGAGAAGACTCGAAGCACTGATGGCAATTGGTGATAAAGAAAACAGTTACATAATCTCTGGTACAGGAGATGTTTTGGAACCTGAGGGAGACGTTATTGGGATTGGTTCCGGTGGAAATTATGCACTAGCAGCAGGGAAAGTTTTAATTGGAACTGACATGAATGCTGAGCAAGTTGCAAAAAAAGCGATAGAGGTTGCAGCAGAAATTTGTGTTTTTACAAACAATAATGTTAAAATTGAGAAAATATAATGGATAAATCAAACGTTACACAACTACACCCAACAGATAAAAAAGACTCAAAAGAAGAGTTTTTAGGAAGTTCTCTTTCACCTAGAGAAATTGTATCTGAATTAGATAGATTTGTTGTTGGACAGAATAAAGCAAAAAAAGCAGTTGCAGTTGCCTTAAGAAATAGATGGAGGAGACAAGCTCTTAAAGGTGAAATGAAAAATGAAGTTCTGCCTAAAAATATTTTAATGATAGGTCCAACTGGAGTAGGAAAAACTGAAATATCAAGAAGATTATCAAAACTAGCTGAGGCGCCTTTTGTTAAGGTTGAGGCAACAAGATTTACAGAGGTTGGTTATGTTGGAAGAGATGTTGAACAAATTGTTAGGGATCTTGTTGAAATAGCCATTTCAATGGAAAAAGTAAAAAAAAGAAAAGAGGTAAAAACAAAAGCACAGAAACTTGCCGAAGAAAAAGTTTTAGATGCTTTGGTTGGAAAAAAAGCAAGCGCTGCTACTAGAGAAAGTTTTAGACAAAGATTGAGAAATGGTGATTTAGATGACAATGAAATTGAAATTGCTGTAAGTGACACAGGATCTAATTCTACCTCTTTTGAAATACCAGGAATGCCTGGTGCTAATGTTGGAATGATTAATATTGGTGAAATGCTTGGGAAATCAATGGGTGCAAAAGAAAAGAAGAAAAAGATGACTGTGAAAGAATCTCATGAAATTTTAATAAATGATGAGTCTGATAAATTGATTGAGCAAGATAAAATTATTAAAGCTGCTAAAATTTCAACTGAAAATAATGGGATAATCTTTTTAGATGAAATTGACAAAATTTCTGGAAGAACGGATAGAGTTGGTGGTGATGTCTCAAGAGAAGGTGTGCAAAGAGACTTATTGCCCCTAATCGAAGGAACTACGGTAAATACTAAATATGGTCCTATTAAAACAGATCATATCTTATTTATTGCCTCGGGCGCATTTCAACTTGCTAAACCATCAGATTTGCTACCAGAATTGCAAGGACGATTACCTATAAGAGTTGAGCTTGAAGCTTTAACAAGTGAAGATTTTAAAAGAATTTTAAAAGAACCAGATTACAGTTTGATTAAACAATATGTTGCTCTCTTGAAAACTGAAAATGTTGAACTGGAGTTTTCTGACGATGGTATAGACGCAATAGCCAACATTGCTTCTGAAGTAAATGCTACAGTTGAAAATATCGGAGCAAGAAGATTACACACGATTATTGAAAAAATTTTAGATGAAATTAGCTTTACTGCAACAGACAGATCTGGGGAAAAAATTACTATTGATAAAGACTATATAAACAAAAATCTGGATAATCTTGTTAGGGATACTGATTTATCAAAATTTATTTTATAAGTACCTAAAATGATCATTATTTTAAGTTATTTTTTCAAAAAAATATAAAATGCACCACTTCCCCCATCTTCGATATCTGCATCTTTTATTTCATTAATCAATTCCATCAACTCTGAATGATTTTTTATGTATTCAGGTAAAGAATATTTTAAGATACCAAGATCTTTAGATAAGTAAGGATTCTTTTCATTATCTGAATGAATGCCTTTTCCTGTCACAATTACTAATTTTCTTATCCCATTTTTGTAAGAATCCTTAATTAGTTTATGCATTGTCTCGTTCGCATCATGCAAAGAAAAACCATGAAAGTCATAATATTTTTTGTCATGGGTATATTTTTTTTTATTAACTAAATCTTTGTTTGGTAAAGTATCATTTTTAGTTAAAAAATTTTCCCAATCTTTTTTATCTTTATCTGAAATTTTACTATTCAATTAGGATAAGGTATCAACAAGTTGCCAGTTAGGATTGTTTGATTTTGTGTCTCTTGAGAATACCCAAGTATCGTAAATTTTTTTAATTGTCTCTGGATCACCTGAAATTATTTTTTTCTCTCTGTCTTTTATACATGTTATTACTTCAGCAACAAAATCTACTGTTACTTTCAGAATAGAACCAATTTTATTATGTTCTTTTATTTTCGCTGAATTGATACCAATAAATGTAATTTCAGCAAAATGTCCTCTTTTACTTCTTTCAACTAAAGCAGTTTTAAATTGAGAATAAATTTTTTCACTTAACAATGGTTTACTATTAGTAATTTTATTATCTTGATCACTAAAATCAGTAATTATAGTTTCATAAGCAATTTTTGCGCCTTTTAGAAAATCTCTTTGAGCCTCTTCGTCAAAGTTTTCTTTTATTTTAACTGTATTTTCTGCCTGGGCTTTTTTGAGAATATTTTCAAATTGTGGATTAACTTTACCCTCAAAACCTGATCTTTTACCTAGAATCCCTCTTAATCTCAAAAAGATAAAGCCAGCTATCATGGCTAGTAGGATAATATCTATATATTCGAAACTATAATTCATTCATTGATAGTAATTACTAAGTTGCATAATTTCAACTAGCAATTAAATTAAAGACAAATGAACTCAGTCCTAATAGCCATAATTCTAGTACCAGTTATTGAAATTTACTTATTTATAAAAATTGGGTCTCAAATTGGGGCATTTAATACTATCTCATTAATATTTATTACAGCAATTATTGGAATAATTTATGCAAGATACGAAGGTCTAAACACTTTGAAGTCTGGTTTTACTCAATTAGTAAAAAATGAATTACCTGCTTATGAAATTATATCGGGTGCAATAATAGCTTTTGCGTCTGTATTATTAATAATTCCTGGTTTTATGACAGACATGATCGGTTTTCTTCTAATATTTCCGTTAACAAGAAAACTTATTTTAAAAAACTTTTCATCTAGGTTTAAAGTTAAAACAAAAAAAGATAAAGATTTCATTGATGGTGAGTATGAAGATATAGAAAAAGAAGATGACAAAAAATTATAAAATTTTAGCAAAATTCATCAAAGATATGTCTAGTGAAACACCTGATATTGAAACATACATGTACGTGAAAGATCATATTTCTCAATATCAATTGGGTATTGATATAAATTCAAAAGCAATCAAAAGTAGATTAATAGAAGTGAATACTGCCATAAGATTTTATGATAAAAATGAAGGTATCAAAAAATCAATTTTTGAATTTATTTATTCATCTATCGTTCAGGTCGATGAAAATCTTAAAGATAAAAATATTTTAGAAAAAATAGTTCTTGTAGATGTTCAAAAAGAAATTTTTCCTGATGTAGAAAAAACATTAATAAACTTACTTCACAACTCTGGATACCCTGCTATCGAAATTGAAAAAAAAATAGATTTTGAAGATTTATACCAAAAAAATATTAATTAAAAAAATTTTTTTTAAGATGTGATTTTAGAAAATCATTATGTTTTTGTAATTCCTCTTTAGTTGGTAAAATAACTTTCTTAAAATAATTTATTTTTTCATTAACAGATTTTTTAGAAATTTTTTCTTCAATAGTAAAATTTAAAGTAGGTTCTTTCTGATCTATCAAATTAATATAAACTTTAGCTAATAAATCGCAATCAACTAAGGCTGTATGTTTCACTCTTCTCGAATTATCAATTCTATATCTTTTACATAATGCGTCTAAATTTGAAGGCGATCCTGGAAATTTATCTCTTGCTAAAATTAATGTGTCTATTATTTCATTATTAATTTCTTTTTTACCTATGATTTTTAATTCATTATTTAAATGAGATAAATCAAATTCTGAATTATGTATTATGATCTTTTTATTTTTAATAAATTCTAAAAATTCATCTACAATTTCTGAAAATTTCTTTTGCTTTGATAAAAAATCATCACTATAACCGTGGATCTCGAAAGCTTTTTGAGAAACTTTTCTATTTGGATTTAAATAACAATGAAATTTATTTTTTGTAGGAATTAAATTATCGAGTTCGATACAACCAATCTCAACAATTCTATGACCATCTTTAATAGATATACCGGTGGTCTCAGTATCTAAAACAATTTCTTTCATTATAAGATCTTTTTTAAAAGATTTTTTACACTTTTTCTAACAAACTTTTTTGTATGATAATTCTTTATTACATATTTAGATTTCCTTTTTTTATAATCGAGCGGTAGTTGAATTTCTTTCAATCTTTTTAATATTTTATTATTGAAACTCTTTCTCTTTCTTAGCCTTTTCAAAATATCTGACTTCTTTGCTTTAACAAAAATTAAAATTGTATCTTCGATTTTTATCTTACTCTCTAATAATAAAGGAATATCTAAAATAACTAGCTTTTTTTTTTTGTTTTTTAAAAAGAACAAATTCAATTTTTTTCTAACAAGTGGGTGAACTACTTTAGTAATTTTTTTTATATTATTTTTATTACTTAAAATCGCACTGTTTAGTTCTGTTTTATCAATTGGAAATACTTTAATATATTTTGGTAATAGTTTTTTTAATTTTATAAAACAAATTTTGTTTTCTTTATATATTTTAGCCACCTCATAATCAGCATTAAATACTGGATAACCAAATGACTTTGCGACAACGCTTTTCCCAGATCCTATATCACCTAAAATTCCAATTTTAATCATTATCCAAAATCCTTAATGTTTCTTGATTAACTTTTGGTTCTATCTTGTGCCATAATTTAAATGCTTCTAAGGCCTGATAAACAAACATGGTTTTTCCATTTTCAGTCATATTTCCTGATTGTTTACCCAATTTCAAAAAGTGGGTTTCGTGAGGATTATAAATTACGTCATAAAATAATTTATTTTTCCCTAAATTTGTGAGATCTAAATTAATTTTTTCATTATTCAAACCAAGGCTTGTAGCATTTATTACCATATCAAAATCTATTAATTTTCCCCATTCTAAAACTTTTATATTGTTGAATAAGACTCTCAAATTCTCTGCTTTCTCTCTGGTTCTATTGCTAATTATTATCTCGTGAACACGCATATTCTTTAAAGCAAATATTATTGAAGAAACTACACCACCGGCACCTAAGATTAAAACTCTCTTTCCCTTGACACTAAAATTTAATTTTTTTATAGCAGTATCAAAACCAGCTATATCTGTATTATGTCCAACTAAATCACCGTTATCAAACGTAATTGTATTTACCGATTGAGTTTGATCTGCCTCTGGGCTTAATTTATCCAAAAAAGGGATGACTGTTTTTTTAAAAGGTACAGTCACGTTACAACCAGATACTCTTTGTTCTTTGATATCTTTAATTAAATTTTTAATTTCATGATCCTCGAGTTTAATTTTATCATATGTGGCATTGATATTATTTTCTTTTAGCCAATAATTTTGTAGTGCAGGAGATAAAGAGTGATCAATTGGATTACCAATAACTAAATATTTATTCATAATCTTTTAAATAATCCTTAATTTTGTCTATTGGAAGGCCCATAATAGTATTTTCATTCCCTTCTATTTTGGAAAATAACATTTTTCCCTCACCTTCAATCTGATAAACGTTATATGAATAAAGCGTATCATCGCTTATTTTAGATAAATAGTTAAATAGCTGATTTTCAGTGAAATTTTTCATTGTTAGTTGAGCTTTGTCTGTGTAATTCCAAATCATCATTCCGTTTTTAGATATACAAACAGAGCTTATTAAATAATGGATTTTACCATTTAGCATTTTTAAAATTGTTAAAGCTTCATCTCTACTTTCAGGTTTTGATATCAATTCCCCTTCTAAATCAATAACACTGTCAGCTCCTATAACTATTTGATCTGGATATTTCATGCTTACTTTGTTTGCTTTTAGCTCTGCTAAGTTTTTTGAAATAGTTTCAGGAGTTGCTTTATCATTTAATAAACTTGATTTAACAACATCTTCATCAACGTTGGATGGTTTAACAATGCTTTCTATGTTGTTATTATCTAAAATTTTTTTTCTAACTTTACTTTTAGAAGCCAAAATTATTTTTTTAAACATTTTTTTTATTTGAAAAAATTTTATGAATTTTTATTACTGAAGCAGCAGTTTCCTCGACTGATTTTCTTGTCACGTCTATTATTGGCCACTTATATTTTCTAAAGGTATTTTTTGCACCATCAACTTCTTTTTTAATTTTTTCTAGGTCTATATAATCTTTATTTTTATTATTTTTTGGATAATTTATTCGATTTTTTCTAATGTCAGCCAACCTCTCCGCTTCTGTTGTTAAACCAACAACACAAAAATTCTCAGGATTTTTTTTTAAAAATTCTGGTATAGAATTTTTGTTTACAAGTGGTATATTGGCTGTTCTATAACCTTTGTTAGCTAGATATATTGATGTAGGTGTTTTGCTTGTCCTGCTGACACCTAACAAAATTATATCAGATTTTTGCGCATCGTTTAATAAATTTCCGTCATCATGATTCATTGTATACTGAATGGCTTCTATTCTATTGTAATATTCCTCATTTAGAATATGTTGTCCACTTGGTTCATGCGATGCTCTTTGATTAAATAATTTAGAAAAACTCAATATTAAACTTCCCAAGACACCAAAACAAGGTATTCTTTTTTCACTGCACGCATTAGCTAAAGTTTTAGCCAAATTGTTATCTACAATTGTATATAAAATTATAGAATTTTTCCTTTTTTCAGCTAAATCAAGAATTTTTGATATTTGATTTTCGGTTCGTGTAAAAGAATATGAATTAACTTTATAATCAATATTTTTGAATTGTGCTTTCAACGATAAAAAAATTCTCTCTAAAGTTTCTCCTGTAGAATCAGAGATTAAAAATATTTGATAAGTATTAGTCATGTATATTTTGTTAATATCTTTGTAATATTTCTATAAAATTAAACAAATTTTTTTTTATAATAAATAGCCTGTAAAATAAGGGTTTTATCCACATTCTTTATTGGGTGAAAAATAAATATACAAATGATTAAGTAATTCATAAATTACATATTAATTAATGATAAAATTAAGAATAAATGGTTGATAAGATGTTGATAAAAAATAGTTACCATTATTCACATTCCCTAATAATACTACAATCTTATAATATATATTTTATATATGACTCAAATTGATAAAGTTTTAAAAAATTATGATACATCTATAAAACCAATATGGATAATGAGACAAGCTGGTAGATATTTACCTGAATTCAGAAAAATCAGAGAAAAAAACCCTAACTTCATAGAACTATGTTTGGATGAAAGATTATCAACCGAAATAACTTTACAACCTCTTAAAAGATTTGATTTAGATGCTGCTATAATTTTTTCAGATATTTTAATGCTTCCATATGGTTTAAACCAAAAAGTTGAATTTAAAAAAGGGATTGGGCCTATATTGGGAGATTTAAATTTAAAAAATATTCTCAATGTAAATGAAAGTGATTTTATTGATAAATTACTACCAGTATATAAATTAGTTAATTTGATTAAAAATAATGATCTCACAAGAAACAAAAATACAATAGGTTTTGTTGGTGCTCCTTGGACTCTTTTGGTTTACATGATAAACCAAAAATCTCCAAAATCCGGATTGAAGAGTGATTTTTTTAAAGATAAAAATTTTATAGAAAAGACTCTAAAGGTTATTGAAAAGTTCTCAAAATTACACATTAAAAACCAGGTTGAAAGTGGTGCACAAATTATTCAAATTTTTGATAGTTGGGCCAGCTTATTAAATGAAAAAGATCTGCCAAACTACGTTTACGAACCCACGATAAAGCTAGTTGAATACACAAGATCTTTAAATGTACCAACTATATGTTTTCCGAAAGGCATAAAAAAATATAAAGATTATTGTGAAATTGTTAGGCCTGATGCTATTTGTATTGATTATGAAACTGATCCTAAAGAAATTTTAAAATATATAAAAATTCCTATTCAAGGAGGAATGGATCCAAAAATTTTATTAACTGATAAAGACAATTTAAGAAAAGAAGCAAAAAAGTATTTAGAAATTTTCAAAGACCACCCTTATATATTTAACTTGGGACATGGGGTCTTGCCCGAAACTGATCCAAAAATGATGGATTATCTTGTTAAAATGGTGAAAGACTATTAAATGGAAAACAGTAAAAACCACCCACAAATTAACTTTGGTAAAACTGGAGTGTTGATAATTAATTTAGGAACACCTGATTCAACTGGTTGGTTAGATATTAGAAAATATTTAAAGGAATTTCTATCAGATAGAAGAGTAATAGAAGTTAATCCTATATTGTGGCAAATTATATTAAATGTTTTTATATTAAATCTGAGACCTTCCAAAACTGCAAAAGCATATAAAGAAATTTGGATGAAAAAAGAAAACATTTCTCCATTACTTTATTATACTCGGCAACAAGCTAATAAATTGTCAAATTCGATATCTGAAAAAAATGTTATTGTGGATTTTGCTATGCGATATGGAAATCCTAGTATTAAAAGCAAGATTAAAGATTTACATGATAAGGGTTGTGAAAATTTGGTTATATTACCACTTTATCCTCAATATGCTGCGGCAACCACCGCAACAGTTTGTGATGAAGTTTATAGAACACTCATGAAAATGAGGTGGCAACCGTCCATAAAAGTAATTCCACATTATGAGTCCCATCCCCAATATATTGATGCTCTGGTAAATTCACTTAATAAAAAGATAAAAGAAATAAATTGGAAACCAGATTTAATTTTAGCCTCTTACCATGGTATACCACAGAAATATTTTGATAAAGGAGATCCGTATCATTGTTATTGTCAAAAAACTACCAGACTAATTTCAGAAAAGTTTAATTCCATAGAACTTAAAACAACTTTTCAATCAAGATTTGGTCCTCAAAAATGGCTTGAACCTTACACAGATAAAACATTAGAAAAATTGCCTAATGAAGGTAAAAAAAATGTTCTTGCAATATGCCCTGGTTTTTCCTCAGACTGTGTTGAAACTTTGGAGGAAATTCTTATTCAAGGCAAAGAAACTTTCTTAGAATCTGGTGGAGAAAATTTTGATATGGTGCCGTGTTTAAACGATAATGATGATCACATAGCTTTACTAAAATCATTAGTTCAAAAAAGCCTTTAATTTATGAATACTTATTTGCTTTTCAAATCTTTACACTTAATAGCAGTTATTTCTTGGATGGCAGGTCTTTTGTATCTTCCACGAATTTTCGTTTATCATTCGGAAAATAATAACAATCCTCAAGTGACAGAAGTATTTAAAGTGATGGAAAAAAAACTTTTTTTTTACATCATGACCCCGGCAATGACTCTTTCTTGGATATTTGGATTAATACTTATACATGAAATAGGTTTTCAGCAGCTAGTTCAAAAGTGGATGATTTTAAAGCTTATTTTTGTGACTTCACTAACCTTGTATCATTTTTATCTTGGAAGTATTTTGGGGCAATTCAAAATAGATATGAATAGACATTCTTCTAAATATTATCGATACATTAACGAAATTCCTACATTATTGCTTATTTTGATCATTTTTATTGTTATTTTTAAACCTATCTAGGGTTGAATAATTTTAATTAGCATATATATTTAGCACATTATTAAGTCCTTAATAATAAATTCATGAACATACAAGAACTCAAACTCAAATCGTCAGAACAGCTAATTACTCAAGCAGAAGAATTGGGTATAGAAAATGCCAGCACACTTAGAAAACAAGAAATATTATTTGCAATTTTGAAAAAAGTTGCAGAGAAAGAGGAAATTACTGGAGCTGGAGTTCTACAATTGTTACAAGACGGTTTTGGTTTTTTGAGAGCAATGGAGTCAAATTATCTTCCAGGACCGGATGATATTTATGTAAGTCCAAGTCAGATTAGAAAATTTGGTTTAAGGACTGGGGATACTGTAGAGGGACCGGTAAGAGCACCAAAAGTGGGTGAGAGATATTTTGCTTTACTTCAAGTTAGTAAGATTAATTTCGAGGAACCAGATAAATCTAGACACAAAATAGCATTCGATAACTTAACCCCACTTTATCCTGATAAGCAATTAATCATGGAGGTAGAGGTTACAAAGCCTGATAAAAAACAAGATTTGACCCCAAGATTGATAGATCTAGTAAGCCCAATTGGAAAGGGTCAAAGATCGATTATAATTTCGCCACCAAAAGCAGGTAAAACTATGATCTTACAAAGTATAGCCAATTCAATCGCTAAAAATTATCCGGAGTGCTACTTGATTGTTTTACTTATTGACGAAAGACCCGAAGAAGTAACTGATATGCAGCGAACAGTTAAAGGTGAAGTTATAAGCTCAACTTTTGATGAACCAGCTCAGCGTCACGTTGCAGTCGCTGAAATGGTTATTGAAAAAGCGAAAAGATTAACAGAACATAAAAAAGATGTAGTAATACTTTTAGACTCAATTACAAGATTAGGACGAGCTTATAATGCTGTCATACCAAGCTCAGGTAAAGTCTTAACTGGAGGTGTGGACGCCAATGCTTTGCAAAGACCAAAAAGGTTTTTCGGTGCAGCTAGAAATATTGAAGAAGGAGGTTCATTAACAATTATTTCGACTGCTCTAATAGACACTGGTAGCAGAATGGATGAAGTAATTTTTGAGGAATTTAAGGGAACTGGAAACAGCGAAACAGTATTAGATAGAAAAATTGCTGATAAAAGAATTTATCCTGCGATTGATATAACTAAATCTGGTACCAGAAGAGAAGAACTTTTATTTGATAAGAACGATCTGCAGAAAATGAATGTCTTGAGGAGAATTATTGCGCCAATGGGAACCATGGATGCTATT
>CABZPS010000021.1 GCA_902527635.1 uncultured Pelagibacteraceae bacterium
CGCAAGATACACCATCAAATTTAGTGAAAAATATAAATGCTCAAAATGCATATTTTGGTGATAGTTTCAAAATAAACTAGTCAAAATGGCTAATGAAATAATAATAAAAAAAAAGATTAATAATTTTAATAAAAAAATTTTTGTTAGTGGTGATAAAAGTATTAGTATTAGGTGGGTTTTATTTGCATCAATAGCTTCGGGTATTTCCAGAGCAAGGAATTTATTAATATCTGAGGATGTCTTGGCAGCAATTGAAATTATAAAAAAATTTGGGATAAAAGTTATTAGAAGAAAAAATTTTTTTATTATTTTTGGAAAAGGTATAAACGGTTATAATTACAGAAAAAATATTGTTATAAATGCAAAGAACTCAGCAACCTTAGGAAGACTGATCCTTGGGTTACTAATTAACTCAACTGAAACTATTAAACTAATCGGAGATAAAAGTTTATCAAAAAGAGATTTTAAGAGAGTTGCAACTCCTCTGTCAAAATTTGGGGCAAAATTTAAATTAAAAAACGATTATTGTTTGCCACTAACAATTAAGGGCTCAAAAAACATTAATCCAATTAAGTATAATGAGACAAGAGGATCTGCTCAATGTAAAAGTTCAGTAATACTTGGGGCAATAAGAGCTAATGGAACTACTCATATAAAAGCGAAAAAAAGTCGTGATCATACAGAAACAATAATGAAAGATCTTAATTTACCAATTCAAGTTACAAAAAAAAAAAATTATGATCTAATAAAGATAAAAAAGATTAAAAAAATAAAAAATTTTAACTACGATATTCCATCTGATATAAGCTCAAGTGCTTTTTTTATTGTGCTTACAGCTCTATCTAATGAATCTGAACTTGTTATCAAAAATGTAAACATAAATCCTTCCAGAGTTGGTATTATTACTATTCTTAAAAAAATGGGAGTTAAAATATCTTTTCAAAATAAAAGTATTTATAAAGGTGAGAAAATTGCAGATATCAAAATTAAAAGTTCCAAGTTTATTAAACCAATTAATTGTCCATCTAAATTAAATACAAGTGCGATAGATGAATTCTTAGTCATTTTTTTAGTGGCAGCTAGAGCAAATGGAATTTCTTATTTCAAAGGGTTAGCTGAATTAAATAAAAAAGAAAGCCCAAGACTTAAATGGGGTTCAGTAATTTTAAATAAAATGGGTATTAAAAATTCAATAACAAATAATTCTATTAAAATTTTTGGTAATCCAAATTTTGAAATTAGAAAGAAAATAGTTATAAAGAATTATTTAAAAGACCACAGAGTATTTATGACAAGTGTAGTAGCGGCACTTTGTTTTGGAGGCTCTTGGACTATTCATGATAGTCAGTCTATAAAAACCTCCTTTCCAAATTTTTTAAAAATTATTAATGATTTAAAAAAGTAATGATAAAAAGAAAAAAACTTATTAAGGTTGCCATAGACTCACCAGCAGCAGCTGGCGCAGGTACGCTAGCAAAGCTTATCTCTAAACATTATAATTTATTACATCTCGATACAGGTCGATGTTACAGATATGTAGCAAATATTAAAATCTCAAAACCATCTAATTATAATTATAAGTATTTAAAAAAAAAAATAGGTAATTTAAAAATTACTGATTTAAAAGATAAAAGATTACTATCAGATAAAGTTGCAACTGTTGCATCTATAATAGCTAAAGATAAAAAAATCAGAAAGTTGGTTCATTCTTTTCAGAAAAATTGTGCCGATAATCCACCATCAAGGTACAACGGATCATGTCTAGATGGTCGAGACATCACATACAAAATAATGCCTAATGCAGAATTTAAATTCTTTATAACAGCCAATGTCAAAACTAGAGCGTATAGGAGATATAGAGAGTTAAAACAGATAAAAAAAAAAATTTCATTTAATGAAGTTCTAAAAAGCATTAAAAAACGCGATAAAAATGACTATTCTAGAAAACTTTCACCGCTAAAGAAAACAAAAGATTCAGTATTGATTAACACCACAAATTTATCTAAAAGAGCGTGTTTTTTAAAAATTAAAAAAATTATAGATAGAACAACTAAATATTAATGGAAATTTATAAAGATCTTAGCAATCCGGACAATCAACAGTTTGAAGAGCTACTTAACAGTCAATTATCAAAGATTAATATTGAAGAAGGAAAAATAATCGAAGGAAAAGTTAATAAGATTACTGAGAAATACGTCTTCTTGCATGTTGATGGTCTTAAGTCCGAACCTGTTTTAGATATAAATGAACTTAAAACTATGGGATTAAGTGAAAGAATTAGAATAGGAGAAAAAATTTCAGTCTTGTTAGAGAAATTAGAAGATAAAATGGGTGAAGTGGTTGTTTCTGCTAGTAAAGCTCAAAAAATTAAAGGATGGGATAAATTAGTTGAAGCTTATGAAAAGAAAGAGCCAATTATGGGAAAGATTACATCAAAATGCAAAGGGGGTTGCATTGTTGAGCACATAGAAACAGGTTCTCTTATGTTCTTACCAGGTTCCCAGATAAGTGACAAACCTCTCAAAGATATTAGTCATCTTATGAATGAACCACAAAAATTTGCATTAATCAAATTAGACAAAGTTAGAGGTAGTGCTTGTGTATCAAGGAGAGAAATAATTTCATCTTTTAAAAAAGAAGATAAAGCAAAAATAATAGAGAAGTATAAAGTCGGTGACATTATAAAAGGTGCAGAGGTGAAAGGCTATAGTACATTTGGTTGTTTCTTTAACGTAAATAACGAACTTGATGTTTTAGTTCATTTACAAGAAATCTCTTACTCTAGAGTAAACCATCCAGATGAAGTTTTTACAATAGGTGAAAAGCACGACTTAAAGGTAATATCGGTTGATAAAGAGAAGCTTCAGGTAGGATGTTCTGTTAAACAAATGTCTCCAGATCCTTTTGAGCATATTGAAAATTATGAGCTTAATAAGGTTTACAAAGCAAAGGTTACTAAGATTATGGACTTTGGTGCGTTTTGTGAATTAGAGCCAGGTTTAACAACATTATTGCATTCAAGCGAGCTAAGTTGGACAAAAAAAAATGTATCAGCAAAAAAAATGTTCAAGATTGGCGATGAAATCGATTGTGTAATTACCGAGATAGATAAAGATAAAAGGAGAGTTGCGATTTCTCATAGATTAACTTTAGAAAATCCTTTTGAAATATTTAACAAAAAATATCCCGTTGGAGCTATTGTTAATGGTGAAGTCATTAATAAAAATGAATACTCTTTATTCGTAAAAATCGATGATATTAACGTAGACGCTTTTTTACATTGTAACGACCTTACATATTTAAATAATGGAGAGGAAGAATTAGCAAAATATAAAAAGGGAGACAAGATAACTGTTAAAGTATTAGAGATAAAAGTTGAAGAGCAAAAAATAAGAGTTGGATACAAACAAACACAAAAAGATCCTTTAGATTGGTTCAGTGATAAAAAAAAAAATCAAACTATAACAGTCAAAATTATTTCAACAGATAACAAGGGACTTACTGTACGACCTGAGGGATGTGAGATGGATTTCGTGATTAAAAAATCTCAAATAGCAATAAATTCAGGAGATGCAAGGCCATCAAGATTCACTGGTGGAGAGAAAATAGACTGTGCAATTTCTGAAATTGATTTAGAAAAACGCAAAATTTCTTTAAGTATGAAACTTTTAGAAGAGATAGAAAAAAAAGAAGCTCTTATAAAATACGGAGCTGAGGGCTCAGGAAAAAACCTTCCTTTTTCATCTCTGTCAGAGGACTTAAAGAAAAAAGATAAAGAAAAATAATTGAGCTAATTAAAAAAAGAAGTGTAAAGTTGGTTGTTGTTAAGTCAAAACTCTTAAAACAAATTTCCACTAGCTTTCCGAATTTTCAAAAAAAAGACATTGAAAAAGTAACTAATATAATATTAGAGGAGATGAAAAAATCTCTTAAAAGAGGTGAGAGAGTAGAAATTAGAGGTTGGGGATCTTTAAGTATTCGTAATCAAAAATCATCTATAAGAAGAAATCCAAGAACAGGGGATAAAGTTGCAGTTCCAGCCAAAAAAGTAATTTATTGGAAAATGAGCAAAGAAATGTTTAAAAAGATCAATAATGACAAAAAGTAAAATATTTGTAGCTTGCGATACTACTAAAATAGCTAAGGTAAAAAAAATAATAAGAGATACTCAAAATAAGAAATTAAAGATTGGATACAAGTTTGGTTTGGAGTTTTTAAATTCAAATAATGGAAGGCTTTTTTTATCTAAATTAAAACATAAAATAACTTTTGCAGATTTGAAACTGCATGATATTCCAAATACATGTGCATCTACAATAAGAGCATTTAAAGATTTAAAAGTTAACTATCTTACAATTCATATAAGTTCAGGCTTAAATGCCCTTAAAGCAGCAAAAAAAGTATCGGGAAAAACAAAATTGATTGGTGTAACAATCCTTACATCATTGGACAATAAAGCTTTGAAAGAAATTGGATTTAATAAAAAAGTTAAAGAATTAGTCCTGCTCCAAGCAAAATTAGCTAATAAAGCAAAATTAGATGCAATTGTTTGTAGCGCACAAGAAGTGAAAATTATTAGGAAACAATTCAAAAAAGAGATAATAACTCCAGGAATAAGATTTACATCAAAAAAGGGTGATCAAAAAAGAGTTTTAACACCCAGAGAAGCTTATATAAATGGTGCTGATTGGTTAGTGATAGGAAGGGATTTAACAAAAGGCAATATCAAAAAAAATACACGATCACTGATCACACACTTGTACCAATGATCAAAGGGTTAAAAATTTGTGGGGTCTCAGATCCTAAAACTCTTAATTATATTTTGAATCATCCTTACCCTCCAAAATTTATAGGTTTCATTACTAACTATGAAAAAAGTAGAAGATTTGTTGAATATGAAAAATTAAAAAAATTAGTCAATATTGAGAAAAAAAAAGTAAAATTTACATCTGTTCTTGTTCGGCCGAGTGATGAAATTTTAGAAAAGATAAAAAATTTAAACTTTGATTATTATCAGCTTTATGATGTAGGTCCTGAAAGAACAAAAGAAATAAAATTTAAGTATAAAATTAAGATAATTACAGCTATTACTATTTCAAGTAAAGATGATGTAATTAAATATAAAGATTACTCAAGTATTTCAGATATAATTCTATTTGACTCAAAAGGTTATCATAAGTCTGAAAGTTTCGATCATAATTTACTAAATGGTGTGTCTAAAAAGTTGAATAAAATGATTGCAGGAAATATTCAAATTAACGATATTCCTAGTTTTAAGAACAAAGATTTTATAGTTGATCTAAGTGGAGCATTAGAAGATGAAAACGGAAAAAAAGATATTAATAGAATCAATAAATTGTTAAATTTATCCTCAAAAATATGAAACTTAAAAAAAAAATACCATTAATTGATCAGGGAAACAGATTTGGTTTTTGGGGAGGTAAATTTGGAGGAAATTTTGTTCCTGAAACACTAAAGAAGCCAATCGAAGATTTAGAAATTCTTTTTAATAAATTAAAAAGAGATAAAAAATTTATTGCAGAAAGAGATAGGTATTTTAAAAATTGGATTGGAGCACCAACTCGGTTTATTAAATTAGAAAATTTAACACAACATATTGGAGGTGCTCAAATTTGGTCAAAGGTTGTGTCAGATGCAAATGGTGGTGCACACAAAATTTATAATGCTACAGTTCATTGTTTACTAGCAAAACGATCTGGAAAAAAAATTATATGTGGAGACACTGGTGCTGGATATGCAGGTAAAATGTTAAGTATGGCAGCTAAAAAGTTTGGTTTAAAATGTAAAATTTTTATGGGGGCAAAAGATATTGAAAGACAACAGCCAAACGTAAAAGCTATTAAAAAAAACGATGCTGAAGTTATACCTGTTTATTCAGGAAGCCAAACGCTAGTTGATGCAGTTTCAGAATGCATGCGTTTCTGGGTAGCTAATTGTGACACTACAGCCATGTGTGTTGGTAGCACTGTAGGTCCAGCTATTTTTGTTCGTATCTGTGGGTGGAGTACAAGTCAAATATCCAGAGAATTGAAAGTACAATTAATTGAAGAGTTTGGTTCTATTCCAAAAAAACTAAAACTATATAACTGTGTAGGCGGTGGGAGCTCAAGCTTTGGGTTTTGGAATGAATTTATGGATTATGACAAAAAACAATGTGAGTTTATTGGAGTTGAAGCTGGTGGGCCGGCTAAAAGCAAAAAACATGCAGCACCGCTAACTTATGGTTCAAAAATCGGAATACTTCATGGAGCAGCTCAATATGTAAACCAAAATTTAGAAGGACAAATAGAAGAGACAGAGTCGATTTCTGCAGGACTTGATTATCCAGGAATTTCTCCACTTCATTGTTTTCTTAAGGATACTAAAAGAGCAAGATATACAGCTGCAAGTGATGAAGAAGCCTTAAATGCTTATAAGCTTGTAACTAAATACGAAAAATTAAGACCGTCTTTGGAACCCAGCCATGCTTTCTCTGTTGCAATTAAAGAGTCAAAAAAAATGAGCAAGAATACAATTGTTGTAGTTAACAGTTGTGGAGATGCTTACAAAGATAAGAAAATATTGATGAAAAGACTTGGAAAAAAATATGTTTAATCCAATAGATCTAGCTTTTCAAAAAGCAAAAAAAGAAAATAGGCCTGCTCTTTTAACATATACCGTAGCAGGTGATAGTTCTAAAAATCAATCTTTAATAATACTAAATGCTATATCAAAATATGCAGATATCTTAGAGCTAGGAGTTCCACACAACACACCAGTTGCAGATGGAAGCCAAATTCAAACTAGCTCGTATAGAGCAATAAAAAATGGAATTAAAATGGAAGATATTTTTTGGATAGTTAAAAAATATAAAAAAAACAAAAATTCAAAACCAATAATTCTTATGGGTTACTACAACATGATATTTCAATATGGAGAAAGAAAATTTTTAGAAAAATGTAAAAAGGTTGGGGTAAGTGGTTTGATTGTAGTCGATTTACCTTGGCCAGAAAATAAATCTTTTACAAAAAAATGTAAAAAAAAATCAATTTACCTTATTCAACTTTTGTCACCTACCACTTCAAAAGAAAGACTTAATAAAATAATTAAAGACTCACATGCTATGAATTATTTCATATCAATGTTGTCTACTACAGGTGGTAAATTAAAAGTCTCCCCTAGAAAAATTATGTCAAATTACCTCAAAATTAAAAAAATAAATCCAAAAAAAAATGTTGTAATCGGTTTTGGTATTACGGAAAAATCAATAAAATCCTTAAAAAAAGCGGATGGATTGGTGGTAGGAAGTGCAATTTGTAAAGAAATTTCAGTTTCAATTCAAAAAAGCCAAAATCCTGTCACAAATGTTGCTAATTTAGTTAAAAAGCTTAAAAATAAAATTTTATGAATTGGATTACAAAAATAATTAAAGCTGGAGAGAAAATTAAATCTGCTCTTCATAAGAGAGCGACTAAAGAAGATATAGCAAATAGTGATTGGACTTCATGTTGTAAAGGTCCTATCTTAAAAAAAGATCTTCAGAGGAACTTATGGGTGTGTCCTGAACTTGAGTGCAACAAACATCATAGGATAAAACCTAAACAGAGATTTGATATTCTTTTTGGTGAGAAAAATTATGAAATTTTTAAAACACCAATTCCAAAAGATGATCCTTTGAGCTGGACTGACTCAAAATCTTATAAAGATAGATTAAAAAGTGCAAGAAAAAAAACAGGCATGGACTGTGGAATGATGGTTGTTTGCGGAACAATTAATGACATTAAGATTACAGCTGTTGCATCTGATTTTGATTTTTTAGGGGCCTCAATGGCTGCTGCTGAAGGAGAAGCTTTTCTATACGGTATTCAACATGCAATTGAAAATAAAACACCTTTTTTATGTTTCAGTGCTGGAGGTGGAATGAGAATGATGGAGAGTTTAATTTCCTTATCCCAAATGACCAGAACCACTCTAGCAATTAATGAATTAAAGAAAAATAATCTTCCGTATATAGTTTGTATTACTGATCCAACCGCAGGAGGTATTACAGCATCCTACGCTATGCTAGGGGATATACATATAGCAGAACCAGGTGCTTTAATTGCGTTTGCTGGTGCACGAGTAATTCAAGGTACAGTTAAAGAAGAACTACCTGAAGGTTTTCAGAAAAGCGAATATCTCGAAAAAACTGGTTTTGTAGACTTGATTGTCGAAAGAAAAGATCTTTCTGAAAAAATTAGAACTTTATTATCAATATTGTTAAAGAAAAATTCTGTTATAAATTCTGAAGAATATGAAACTTCAGAAGATAGTCAGTCGCTTACAAAAGCTGCATCCTAAAGAAATCGATCTTAGCCTAGATCGTATAAAAAATCTTTGCAAAAAATTGGGAAACCCACAAGATGAAATAGAGTGTATACAAGTCTGCGGAACTAATGGGAAAGGTAGTACAATTTCTTTTTTAAGATCTATACTTAGAGAAGCTAATGTTAAATGTAATGTATACACCTCTCCTCATGTAAAAAGTATTAATGAGAGATTTGTTTATAATGATGAAATGATTAGCGATAATGATCTGTCAGATTTATTATCTAAAATTGAAGAAGTGAACAATAATCAACCTTTAACATATTTCGAAGCACTCACAGCTGCATTTTTTTATGGATGCAAAAAGTATAAAAAAAATCTTGTGATTGCAGAATTTGGCCTGTTTGGAAGAAGAGATGCTGTAAATATTTTAAAAAAAAAATCTTTGTAATATAGTTACCTCATGTAGTGAGGATCACTTGGACTGGCTGCCAGAAAATGACCAAAACATTGAAAGAATAATTTTTGAAAAAACATCGTCTTTACTAAATTCAAATATAGTAGTTGCTAAACAAAATTCTAATGAAATTGTAGAATGTATCAAAAAAAATATATCTAATAATAGTGCAAACCAATATTTTTTTAATGAAAATTACAATTTTGTTTTAAAAGAAAATAATTTCTTTTATTATGAGGATAAATATGGTGGTTTAAAAATCCCAAAACCCAACTTAAATGGACAATTTCAACTTGAGAATGCTGCTACAGCAATAGCTACCTTAAGAATTTTAGAGGATATAAAAATTAAGAACCAACACATAATAGATGGAGTTCAAAAAGCATCCAATATTGCTAGACTTGAGGAAATTAAATCTGGTAAACTTAAAAACCTAGTAAAGAACAATAGACTTATTCTTGATTCTTCTCATAACCCTGGTGGGGCAAAAGTTCTTAACGAATATCTTCAAACTCTAGATTGCAACAAACATGTTATCATAGGAATGATGGCTAATAAAAATCACGAAGAATACATAAGTTATTTTAAAAATATTTCATCTTTAACAACAGTTGATATACCGAATCAACCTAACGCGATAAGTGGAAAAGAATTAAAAGAAAAATTTAAGGATATACCTAATGTCGTTTATAAAGAGAGTATTCAAAAAGCCATTCAATCAATAAAATTAAAAAAGAACGATTTGCTTTTAATTACCGGTTCATTGTATTTAAGTGGTGAATTTTTAAATATTAATTAAATATTTTTTTCCAAAAATTCTTTCATATTGCTCGCTGGAACCCCTCCAACTTTTCTATCAACCTCTACACCTTTTTTATAAATTATGACAGTTGGGACACCTCTTATTCCTGCAGCACTTCCTGTATTTATGCCTCCATCTTCAATATCAGCATAATAAAAACCAGCTTTATCCTTATACTCAACTGCAAACTTATCCATTATCGGTTTCAATGTCTTACAAGGACCGCACCAACTTGCTGAAAACTGAATTACAGATACATCCTCACCTTTAATTTTACTTTCAAAATCTTCGTCTTTAAAATCTATAAGCATGTTTAGGGTTTATAATTATTAATTTTAAAGTCAACTACGTAAATTCATACTTCTTTTCAATTGACATAATAAATTGGTTAATTTCATCCAATTTTTTTAATTCAACTTCATCATCTCTATTGGATGCTTGATCTCTTAAATAATCAATTTCAGTATAAGCCATGTTAACTGTTTGCCATTTTTCTTTATTTTTACTTAAAATTCTTCTGGCAATTTCACTTTTAATATTTTTATATAAGTCAGGTGGTAAAATTTGAGGGGCTTCTTGATAAATTATCTTTTGACCAAACCAACTACATCTCTTGTCTTGAAACTTATCTAGCAGTCTAAGCTTATCTTCCCACGAGGAGCTGTGCCATGTTTTAAATAAAGCAGTATCTTTGTTTGGAATAAATTTTTCGTATAAAGTTTCCTCTGGTAATAAATCTTCTTGAGTTTTGGTTTGTGCTTTTTCTTCAGCTGCTTCTCTGTGAATAATCTGAATATTTTTACAAAAATTTTCATATTCTCTAACAAGTTTAGCTCTTTTTTGAATTGTTGCTAAATCTAAGTCTGAATAAGGCTTTTGTTTTAACGCATATTCTTTATTCAGCACTACAGGGGCTTTATTTGTTTTTAAAACCCTAAGTGCTTTAGGACTAAATTTTTTCAAAATATCTCTCAATTGATTGACAGATAAATTCAAAAATGGTTCCGGATCTCTTCTTAGATCCCAAAGATATCCCCATGATGCATACGAAGGATGAAAACAATGCTTTGGGTGTAAGGTGCAAGCAAGGTACATCATATTTCTACCCTTAACATTTTCAAAAATTGAATATATACCTTCATTTGTAAGTAATGTCTCTACACTTGTCTTTGTTGAAGTTTTTAAAAAAGTATCCCAATTATTTTTATGTTTATCTCTTATAATTCTAAGGACTTTTAATGAAGTATACGCATCGTGAAAAGCAGTGTGTTGCTGAGATGTATCAAATCCTTGCATTCTAGCTAATGCTTCTAAAGCTAGACTTGGGTTTCCAGCCTCAGTCAATTCTGTTTTTAAGGTTTCTGGGTTTAAAGTTTGTGCTGCCCTTGCTATATGTAAACCATCATGTTCTTGATTTGGTGAAGAGTGAGTAAGATAAGGATATCTGTTCCCTTTAAAGAAATTAAAATGAAACATTCTTCTATCAAAATTTAGATTCGACCAACCCAAAAACATCGCAGGGCCAGCTTTTGAAAAGAAATTTTCTACTGCACCTAAAAATTCATAATGTGAATAATTGCCTTTAGTTAGTAAATCAATACTTGTTGAATTAACGAGTAATGCCTTCGCACTTGGCACTTCTCCTTCAGGCATTCTGCCTCTAATATTTAGTTTTCCAATTTCTTTTAAATTTTTATCAACTACGACTGCACCAACCTCAATTATTGAGCCCCAAATTGTACTATTAGTTGTTTCAGTATCGTAAATAACAATTTTATCCATCTGCTAAATTAATTTAAATTTGATAGTTCATGAAATTTTTTTAATCTTCCTAAAAACAAATTTTGATAAGCAATTAATTCTGTTCCTTGAATTTTAAATTCTTGAAATAAATTATCCGCTGTACAAACAAGTATAACACAAGCATCAATATTTGAATTATAAACTACATTATGAGCTAAAGAATAGGCTGCGGTTTGTAATAACCAAGCATCTATATACTCTACTCTTTTTGGTTTATTCGATTGTTTAAAATCAATTATGGTTTCCTTTCCCTCATATAGTCCAACACAGTCTGCAGTGCCTGCATATTTTTCAGGGTAATGCATGGTGCACTCGACCCCATAAATTTCCTCTAACCTGTTTGTTAATCCTTTATCGATAATTTCTTTTGCCATTTTCTTATACTGTTCATTATCCTCAAAAAAGCTCAAATTTTCTCTTCCTAGAAGATAAGACTCTAAATAACTATGCATTTGAGATCCTCTGTTACTAGCCGCTTTGGTAATTGCCTCTGCCTCTTTATGGCCAGTTCTTTCTCGCCAATTTGCTAGTGCCGCTTTATCTTCCTCAGATTTTGTTACATCAAGTATTGATGTTACACTTGGCAGTTTTGCTTTTCCTAAAACATATCTTCTTATTCCATCTTCAGTAGCCCTTGAACTTGATGGATAATTGTATTTTTTGTTCCAACGCATGTGATTTCTTATAGTCGGTAATATGTGAAAAAAGAAATTATTTTTTGAGCTGTTTGTTTCTTTCAATAAATTTCTCTACGTTCTCTGTCAACACAGCTTTTTCAACTTGCTCGGGATCTTTTATATTTTCTAAAGTTCTAGTAATTGATCTTGCATCTTTTCCGAAACTATCAACAACCGTCATGGCCTCTTCAAGTTTTTTTCTTAATTTAAAAATATTAT
>CABZPS010000022.1 GCA_902527635.1 uncultured Pelagibacteraceae bacterium
AACATAAACCTATAATTATTTTAATTTTTTTAGCTTTTTCCATTATTGTTTATCGTATCTATAAATCTTCTATTTGCTATTTATATATTTAATTATTATAAAGATCGAAATTTTATGTATATTTAACAACTTTTATGAAAAGAACATATCAACCCTCTCGAATAAAAAGAAGTCGTACACATGGTTTTCGCTCAAAAATGAAAACTAAAGGTGGGAGGAAACTTTTGAAAAGAAGAAGAGATAGAGGAAGAAAAAATTTGACAGTATCCTCTACTGTAAAAAGAAAAAGAAAATAAGACTTGTTCGATGAAAAGCAAAATAGTTGCTCTTTCAAAAAATGAAGAATTTAAATCATTACTAAAAAAGAAAAAAGTATCTAATAAATTTGTTACTATTTTTTTTGGTCATCTAATTAAAAAAGATAATAAAAAATTGAATATTTCATTTGTAACCAAGAAAAAAATTGGCAATGCTGTAAAGAGAAACAAAATAAAAAGAAGGCTGAAAAATATTATGAATGACGCCGTCAAAAAAATATCTTTAAAATATAATTATTCATATCTTGTTATTGCTAAGCCAACTATGTTAAATAATGATATTAAAATAATAAAAGATACCTTATTTCAGGAATTTAAAAAAATTAGATAATGAATATTTTTACTCAAGCATTAATAAAATTAATAAAAGGATATAAATTTCTTCTGAGCCCATTACTTGGTGATAATTGTAGATATTTTCCGAATTGTTCAGATTACAGTATTGAAGCATTAAGAACTTATGGTTTCTTCAAAGGTTTATATATGACTTTTAAAAGAGTTTTATCATGTCATCCATTTAAAGAAGGTGGAATTGATCCAGTAAAAAAAGAAATGGAGAAAAAATAATGGATTCCAAAAATGTAATTGCTGCTATTGCACTATCATCTGCTGTTATTGTTTTATGGTCTTTGTTTTTTATTCCAGAACAAAAAACTACAAATCAAGATCTTACACAAAAAGAAAAAATTGAAAAAAATACTGACACTCCATCATTAGATCAAAAAGAAAAAAATCTCATATTATCAAGAAATGATGCATTAAAACAAAACGATAGAATTGAATTTGAAAATGACAATGTTTTTGGTTCAATATCATTAAGAGGTGCAACAATAGATGATTTAACATTCAAAAATTACAAAGTAAATTTAGATGACGAAAAAAAAGTCACTTTATTAGGACCAAGAAACATTAAGGATGGATATCTTATTGAGAGTGGTTTTGTAACATCTGATAAAAATGTTAAAATTCCTAATGCGAATACAATTTGGTCATTAGATGGTAATGACAAACTGACTATTAAATCACCCATTAAACTTTATTGGATAAACAAACAAGGTTTAAGATTTGAAAAGGAAATATCTATTGATGATAAATATCTTTTCACAATAAAACAAAAAGTAATCAATCAAAGTGATAAAAAATACGACTTTTATTCATATGGTCAAATAATAAGGAATGAAATTCCAGAGATTATTGATTTTTTAATACTTCACGAAGGTTTAATCGCAACTTTAGACGATGAACTAATTGAGGAAGATTATGATGATATTCAGGAAAAAAAATTCTCTAGAGTGGCCAAAAAAGGTTGGTTGGGAATAAGTGATAAATATTGGATCACTTCATTAATCCCTCCAAATGATAAAGAATTTAAAACAACGTTTGATTATAAAAATAAGTTTAGAGCAAACTTTATAGCAACAGAACCATTAGCTTTGAATGAAAACAGCTCTATCGAGGAAGAATTAAAAGTGATTGTAGCAGCAAAACGAGTAGATGTGATTGATGGTTATGCAAAATCATTAAATATAGAAAAATTTGACCTTGTTATTGACTGGGGTTTTTTATACTTCATAACGAAACCTCTTTTTTATGGAATAGATTATTTTTTTAAACTATTAGGAAATTACGGTTTAGCTATTATCGCAATAACAATTTGTATCAGACTAGCTTTTTTTCCACTAGCAAACTTCTCATTTAGAAGCATGGCTAAAATGAAAGCTCTACAACCAGAAATGGTTCGACTAAAGGAATTACATAAAGAAGACAAAATGAAACTACAACAGTCAATGATGGCCTTATACAAAAAAGAAAAAGTTAATCCAATGTCTGGGTGTTTACCAATTCTAGTACAAATTCCAGTGTTTTTTGCTTTATATAAAGTTCTGTTTGTAACAATTGAGATGAGGCAAATGCCATTTTATGGGTGGATCCATGATTTAAGTGAGAGAGATCCCACAAGTATATTTAATATTTTTGGTTTATTACCTTACGATGTCCCAAGTTTTTTGGTAATTGGAGCTTGGCCAGTAGCAATGGGAGTTTCGATGTGGGTACAACAAAAATTAAACCCCGCACCAACTGACCCAATGCAGGCCAAAATTTTTGCTTTCTTTCCTCTTTTCTTAACTGTAATACTTGCACCTTTCCCGAGCGGATTAGTTATTTACTGGACTGTTAATAATATCTTAACAATGGCTCAGCAAATATTCATTATGAGAAGAACAACCATAAAAACGGCAACCTAATTTCTTTAATTTAAGAATAAATTAATGGACTTAAAAAAATTACTTCCTGAAAACGGACCACCAATAGATGAAGTTAATAAATATATAGAAAAATATAAAAATGACTTAATAGTAATAAAATATGGAGGAAATGTTTTAATTGATAGAAACATTTTTGATAGTTTTATTACTGATTTAAGTATTTTGAATAAATTGGGTCTTTCGGTCATTGTAGTTCATGGAGGCGGTCCCAGAATCAAAAGAGAATTAGATAAATCTAATATTCAATCAAAATTTATAAGAGGGTTGAGAGTAACTGATGAAAAAATAATAAATATTGTTGAGAAAGTTTTAATAGATTTCAATAATGATATTGTAAGCTCTTTAGAAAAAAAAAATACTGAAGCGGTCTCAATCCATAGTAAAAAAGATAATATTATTAAGGTTGTGCCAGAGGCCAAAGAACTTGGTTTCGTTGGTCTACCAAATAAAATTAATAACGATATTTTGTTAGATATCATTAAACAAAATAAAATACCCATTGTTTCCCCATTGGGCCTTGATAAAAAAAACCAAACACATAATATTAATGGTGATACTGCTGCAATGGCTGTAGCTAAATCTGTTAAATCAAGAAGATTACTATTGATGACAAATGTTGATGGTGTTTTAAATAAAAAAAAACAACTTATAGATGAGATATCTTCATCCGAAATATTAGAGATGGTAAAAGATGAGACAATTACTGAAGGAATGATACCTAAAATAAATGCTTGTCTAGATGCTGTTAATAATGGAGTTACAGCTGCCGGTATAATTAACGGTACAAAACAACATTCATGTTTATGGGAAATTTTCTCAGATAAAGGATCGGGTACATTAATACGAAAATGAGCTTAAAAGAAAAAAAATATCTACTACTTGATCTTGATGGTGTTTGTTATGGAAAGCACAACAACTATTCTTTAGAGCGTGTATTCGGTCAAGTTTCAAAAAAGATGACACAATTTATATCTGAAAAGCTTAAAATTGATAAGGGTAAAGCTAAAGAATTACAAACAAACTATTTCTATAAATACAACACATCATTAAGAGGATTAATGGTTCACAATGACATATCACCAGATGAATTTTTATCTTACGTTCATGAAATTGATTTATCGTTTATGAAAGAAGATAAAATCATGAGAAATGAGCTTAAACTACTAGATATGGAAAAATTTATTTTCACCAACGGTAGTGCTGAACATGCTGCTAATATTCTAACTCGACTTGGTGTGTATGATTTATTTGGGAGAGATAAAGTTTTTGATATTAAAGACGCTGGTTATGTGCCTAAACCGGAAGCAGAAACTTTCGATTTAATGGTTAAAAAATTTGGTATAAATCCCAAAGAAACTATTTACATAGAAGATATAGCTAAAAATTTAAGTATAGGTCACAAACGAGGGTGTACAACTGTTTGGTTAATTAATGATGAACATTTTGGAAAAATGGATGCAGATAAAGATTTTATTTCACATAAAATCAAAAATCTGTCTTTATTTCTAAAAGAAATAAGGCTATTAAAAAGTAATTAATTATGTCTTTAGAAAAAATTATCAATGATGCTTGGAAAAATAAAGACCAGGTAAACCAAAATTCTGACAAAAATTTAAAAGATGCTATCAACCAAGTTATTGCTGATTTAGATGGTGGTAAATCGAGAGTTGCCGAGAAAATAAATGGAGAATGGGTAACTCATCAGCACCTTAAGAAAGCTATAATGTTAAGTTTTAGAATCTACCCAATGGAAAATTTAAATGGTCCTTATAGTAGTTGGTATGATAAATCACATTTATTAAAAGGTAAAACTGCAGGATGGACCAAAGCTGATCACGAAAAAGCAGGTTTTAGAATGGTTCCAAACTCACCGGTAAGAAAAGGTTCATTTGTCGGAAAAAATGCTGTGCTAATGCCATGTTACGTGAACATTGGAGCATATATTGATGAAGGAACAATGATAGACACATTTGCGAGAGCAGGTAGTTGTTGTCAGATAGGTAAAAATTGCCATATATCTGCAGGTTCGGGTGTTGGTGGAGTTTTAGAGCCCGCGCAAGCTTTACCAACAATCATAGAAGATAATGTATTTCTTGGAGCGATGTCTGAGGTAGTTGAAGGCGTAATTGTTGGAGAAGGTTCAGTTTTAAGTATGGGTATGTATATTGGTCGATCAACTAAAATAGTTAATAGAAAAACTGGGCAAATTACTTATGGTAAAATACCACCTTATTCAGTTGTAGTACCAGGCTCGTTGCCTGATAAAAGTAATTCTTCTGCGCCCTCCTTGTATTGTGCAGTTATAATTAAACAAGTTGATGAAAAAACAAGATCTAAAACTTCTATTAACGATCTATTAAGAGACTAAGAATGAAAACTTTAAATGAGCTAAAATTAGCTAAAGAGCTAATCAGATTTCCTACCATCACTCCAATTGACGCTGGAGTAATGAAATTTTTAGAAAAAAAATTAAAAAAACTTGGTTTCAATACAAAAATATTAGAATTCAAGGAAGAAGGGTTTCAACCTGTGAAAAACTTGTATGCAAGATTAGGATCTAAGAAGCCAAATTTTATGTTTGCTGGACATGTTGATATTGTCCCTCCGGGAAACATTAAGGATTGGACAGTAAATCCATTTAAACCATCTATCAAAAAAGGCCATTTAATTGGAAGAGGTGCAAATGATATGAAAAGCTCTATTGCAGCTTTTGTGTCTGCTGTAAGCACTTTTTTATCTAAAAATAGAAAATTCAACGGATCAATAAGTTTACTAATAACCGGCGATGAGGAAGGTGATGCAGTAAATGGCACCAAAAAGGTTGTAGATTATCTAAAAAAAAGAGAAGAGAAAGTTAACTTTTGTCTTGTTGGTGAACCAACAAATCCAAACAAATTAGGTGAGATGATAAAAATTGGACGTAGGGGGAGTTTGACTGCTAAGTTGAATATATTTGGATTACAGGGTCATGTTGCATATCCTCAAAGAGCAAATAATCCCTCAACTATAATTGTAAAAATTTTAAAAAGTTTAAAAGATATCAAATTTGATAGAGGGTCAAAGAACTTTCAACCTACAAACTTAGAGGTTACAAAAATAAATATAGATAATAGTGCTGATAATGTTATCCCAGCAACTGCAGAGGCAACATTTAATATAAGGTTTAATAATAAACATTCCTCAAAATCTTTAAAACAAAAACTCAATAAATTTTTAATCAAAATTAACAAAAGAAATAAGTCAAAGTTCAAAATTGATTACAAAGTTTCAGGTGAGGCATTTCTAACAAAGCCAAATGAAACAACACATATGATACAAGATATCGTAAAAAAAGTTACCAAGATTAAACCAAAATTGTCTACTACAGGTGGTACTTCAGATTTAAGATTTATTAGAAAAATATCACCTGGTCTAGAATTTGGTTTAGTGGGAAAAACAATGCATAAAGTTGATGAAGCTGTATCTTTAAAAGATTTAAAAAATCTTAAAAAAATTTATGAAAATATATTAATAAATTATTTTAAATGAAAACAGCAATCATAAATTCAGACTCTTATGAAAAACACAATACTGGTGATGGTCATCCAGAGCAGCCCAAAAGAGTAATTGCTATAAAAGAAAAATTAAAAAGAAGAAAAGATCTTATCTGGGATAAGCCAGATAAAGTTCCTGATGATGTATTGTCTATGACACATTCAGAGGACTATATAAATAATTTAAAAAATTCTTTTCCCCAAAAAGGCTTTAAATTTTTAGATGGGGATACAATTGTTTCACCAGAAAGTAAAAGGGCAGTTTTTGATGCTGCGGGTGCAACAATAAGAGCAATAGATGGGATAGAAAATAATGAATTTCAAAACGCATTTTGCTTAGCTAGACCACCCGGGCACCATGCTGAAAAAAATAAAGCAATGGGATTTTGTTGTATATCAAACGCAGGGGTAGCAACGAACTATTTGGTTACTAAATATAAATATAAAAGAATTGCCTGTGTAGATTTCGACGTACACTGGGGTAATGGAAATTACGATGTTATGCGTGATAATAAAAATTCATTATATATTTCTACTCACCAATATCCTTTTTATCCTGGAGGTGGGACAGATAAAGATAAAGGAAATTTTAATAATTCATTAAATATCCCTTTACCAGCTGGTACAAACTCAAAAGAATATTTTAATGCTTTTGATAGAGTGTTAGAAAGATTGGTTCAATATAAACCGGATTTTCTTTTATTTTCAGCGGGTTTTGATGCACATAAAGATGATCCATTAGCTCAATTTCAATTAAGTTCAAAGGATTTTTACGAGATTACTAAAAAAACATTAAGAGCTACCAATAAGTTTACTAGAGGCAAAGTTGTTTCTATACTAGAGGGTGGATATGATTTAAATGCCTTAGCAGAAAGCGCCAATGAACATGTTAATGCATTAGTAGAATTCAATTGATAAATATCTAGTTCATTATAATCACCATCATGAAATTATACAAAATAAGAAAATCTAAAATTGATAACAAGGGTCGTGGTCTCTATGCCTCTAAAGATATTACAGAAGGTACAAAAATTATTAATTACTTAGGAAAAATAATTACAAATAAAGAAGTGGAAGAGTCAAATAAATATGATAATAAAAAACCTATTTATCTTTTTACTCTAAATAAAAAATATACTTTGGATGGCGATTTCTCATTTAATATTGCTGGATTAGTTAATCATAGTTGCAATGCAAACGCACGTTATGATGGTAAGGGTGTAAAGATTTGGATAACAGCTGATAGAGATATTAAGAAAGGTGAAGAGATAACATGTGATTATGGTTTTAGTTTTGATAAAGAAGATTACAAACAATTTCCCTGTAAATGCAAATCAAAAAATTGTTGTGGTTTTATAATTCGTGAAGAAAGCCGTTGGAGAATTCATCGTAAATTTGCAATGAGTAATAAAAAAAATTTAATAAATAACTCTCACTAAATAAAGGCCTTGTGATGGTGCGGGTGGTGCACATAATTCTCTTTTTTTAGACTCCATTACATCAACAAATTTTTTTAAAGTCCATTTTTTTTCCCCAACATATTTTAAACAACCAACCATAGACCGAACCTGCTGTTGTAAAAAAGATTGGGATCTAAACTCTATCTCTATCTTATTTTTTTTAGATTTGATTTTAACTAATTTCATAGTTTTTATCGGACTTTTAGCTCTGCAACTAGATTTTCTAAAAGTACTAAAATCCATAGTTCCTATTAATTTTTTTGCACTTTTTTTCATTAATTTTAAATCGAGATCTTTCATAATATGCCAACCCCTATTTTCATCTAAAACTGGTCCACTGATCCTATTTATAATCACGTAATTATAAACTCTCATTTTAGCTGAAAATCTGGCATGAAAATTTTTACCTCTTTTTTTAATCTTAAGTATTGCTACTCCATTTTTATTCAAAAAATGATTTATTGATTTTAAAAATTTATCTAATTCAGTAATCTTATTTTTACAATCAAAATGTGCTGATTGTTCTTTGGCATGTACACCTACATCTAATCTTCCAGCTCCATGTATTGTAATTTTTTCTTTTAATAATTTTGAAATTTTATTTTGTAATATTCCTTGAACTGTTTTTCCTTTTTTTTGAATTTGCCATCCTTTAAAATTGGTGCCCACATATTCAATTAATATCTGATATCTAAACATTCAGTAAATTTAAACCTTTTTTAATTTTGGAGCCCAATATAAATTCATTAATTTTTTGTGATCTTTTTCCTTGTCTTTGAATTTCAAGAATCTTAATAGATTTATTATTATTACATGCAATTTCTAGCTGATTTGAAATTACCTCTCCGACTTGACCTGAGCCATTGCTAATTACAGCTCTCAAAATTTTATATCTTTCACCATCAAAACTAAAAAAAACACCTGGAAACGGAGACAAACCATTAATTTTACCAATAATTTTTGAAGCATCATCATTCCAATTAATTTGGGATTCCTCTTTACGAATTTTTTTTGCATAAGTTGCTTTTGAATGATCTTGATCGATAAACTTTGCTTTATCTGCAAGTATATCATTAATATTATCTAAGATTTTTTCTGCAGCCAAATTAGATAGTATTTCTGAAATTTGTTCAGCATTTTGACTTGGATCTATCTTAATTTTATATATATTGCTTACTGGTCCACTATCTAACTCTTCATTTATTTTCATAATACTTATACCTGTCTCATGATCCAAATTCATAATTGATCTTTGAATTGGTGCTGCTCCTCGCCATTCAGGAAGTATTGAAGCGTGAATATTAATAAAACCTTTTTTAACTAAATTTAAAAAGTTTTTTGGGATAATTTGTCCATAAGCACAGACTATCGCAAGATCAGCATCAAGTTTTTTTATTAATTTATATTCTTCATTGTTATCTTTAAGGGTCTTCGGAGTTCTGTGCTCTATATTTAAAGTTTCTGAGACAACCTGAATAGGGCTTTTATTTATTTTTTGACCTCTATGAGATTTTTGTGGCGGTTGAGTATATACTGCAGCAATATTGTAACCATTTTGATGTAGAGATTCTAGGATAGGGACACAAAATAATGGAGTACCCATAAAGATAATCTTATTTGTCATCTTCAAACTATTATTCTATCTGGATTTCTTTTAATTTTTGAGATTTTTTTTATTATAAAATCCTTTTTTAATTTCGATAAATGGTCAATTATTAATTTTCCATCTAAATGATTAATTTCATGTTGGATACATGTTGATAAAAGTCCATCACATTTAAGATTTTTTTTTGAGCCTTTTTTATCAATGTACTCAACTTCACAAATTTTTGGCCTTTCAATTTCAATAAAAGTTTCAGGTATTGAGAGACACCCCTCCTCATAAACTGACGTATTATTGCTTAATTTTCTGATTACTGGATTGATTAATGCTATGGGTTGGTTCTTCTCATTTTTAGTAGAAACATCCACAACCAAAATTCTCTTAAGAATACCTACTTGAACTGCAGCAAGGCCAATACCATTTGAATTGTACATTGTGTCAAATAAATCATCGATCAATTTTTTTTCATTATTACCAATTTTCTCTATTGGTTCAGAAATTTTTTTTAAAATTTCATCTGGCACGGTAATAATTTCTTTAATATTCATCAATAAATAATTAAACTAATTTTTATACTTTTAAAGGAAGAACTTTGAATAAAATTTTGTTTCTTATAGAATTTATATTTAATTGGTTTAAAGCACTAATAATAAAATAAATAGTATCTTCATCCATTCTATCAAGTCTATCTTGACCAATAACTTCAACAATTCTTAATAAAGCAGCACCAGACTCATTATTGTTAATCATTACTTGTATATCTGTTGGTATTTCGTTCTCACTTATGACGTACAAATCATCAAATTTATCAGAAATCTTAATGCCATCTGCTTTGAGAGATTCTAAAAATATTACATCTTTTTTGGAAAAAGAATATTTTTTGTCTTTTTTTATTTTTTTGAGAAAATTATTAACATCTTTTTCTATTTTTGATTTTGCATAATCCCCATTAAAATAGTTGATTAGTTTTGATTGGTACATAACATCGTTATTATATTTTATTTCAGCTGATGGATTGTTATCTAAATCAATATTTGTATAATAAAAACTTGTTAAATTATCTGGAATTTCTTGAGGATCCATTTCTTCTAAAAATTTCTTTAACTCAATATCAAAGGCATTATTTATGTTGTCTTTTTTAAAAGAATTTTTTAAAATTTCTAACAATTTTAATTTTTCTACCATCTCTGACTCAAGTAAAATTTTCTGATAAAGTAAAGCTCTTGCTTCAACACTCGATAAAGTTTTATAAGACTCTTTGACATTTAAAAGTTGATTAATATTAAATTGAAATCTCATGTAAATTTCAAACAAATCTTTTTCTGAATAATTCTTATTATGTACAGCTTTTTCAATATTTAAAATCTTATCGATTTCTGCAATATCAATTTCTTTAAAAGAAGATAACAAATTAGCAGACGATAAATATTTCCAAATAATTTTGGAAGTTTTTTCGTTAGGTTCAAATTGAAAGTTTGGATTTGTTTTATGTGCAAGGTGAAAATCAAATATTGATTTATCGGATATCTTATTATCGATTTTTGAAGTATAGCCAAGCAGAAAATCTATTTTTTTTTCAAAGTATTTATCTTTGAAACCTAACTCTTTTTTTAAGTCTAAAATTAATTGGGCCTCCTCAGTTTTCCCCATATTTATTAAGCAATATATATTAAATTTTGAGAGATACTCATCTGTTATGGGTTTTGAGTTTTTTGAGAATATATCGCAAGCTTTTTCTAGATTAGACTCGGATAGATGGTGATCAATAAAATGTCTTGATAGCTTAGGGTTATCATTTACAATCTCATTTTTATTTAAATAATCTTCAATTAAATCAAAGTTTGAATTTTTTATTAGCCAATCAGATTTAAGTTTTGAAAATTCCTTCTCGGTCATATTTTTATTTGGGTGGTGAGCATTTATTAAAATTGATATATTCATTAACTCCGAAGCGTCCTCAGAAAGATTTATTTTTGCAATTCTGCTAAATAGATCTTTTAATTGATCACCATCTGAATTGCTCCACATATAGATATCCAAATCATAATCTTGTGGGTCATATAATCCAGTAATATTTATTTTCTTTGAGATCAATGATGTATCTTGAACAACACCTGAGTTTTGATCGTCTGAACCATTTTTATAAATACTTATTTCGCTTATTGAATTATCATTTTG
>CABZPS010000023.1 GCA_902527635.1 uncultured Pelagibacteraceae bacterium
TGATTTTTCATTTTACTTTTTGGGCCTGATTTGTCGATCCAATAAGTCTCTTTTTTATTATATTTTAAATTTAATGTATCTTTCTTAAGTAGCCGCATTATCATTCCAATTGGTGTCACAACAACAAAAAATATAATCCCCATTATTATAGGTGATATAAAACTCCCAAGTAGTAGTCCAAATTTAAACCATAATTTATTTAAGGGTGTAAGTATCTTTGAATTTATCAAACCAAGAACTAAAAAAACAAAAGAGATAACTAATGACCAAGTTCTTAAATCATTACCTTTTAAAATTGGGTAAACTGCTATTAATAAAAATACAATAAAAAATATTATCCCAAAGCTTCTATTAGAACTTATCTTAATTTCATCCATTTAGAGATTTTTGTGGTCTCATATCTTTTTTATTTATTCCAGCCACTCTCACAGGTTTCTTCATTGCATCTCTTCTAAAAGGCTCACCAAGTTCTTGGTTTAGTATGACTTCTATAAACGTCGTAATACCTTTTTTTTGATCTTCACATGATTTTTTGATGGCCACTGTTGTTTCTTCCATTGTTCTAACAGTTACTCCCTTCAAACCACAAGCATCTGCAACTTTTGCAAAGCTTAACTCTGGATCAAGTTCTGTTCCTACAAAATTATTATCAAACCATAAAGTAGTATTTCTTTTTTCTGCACCCCATTGATAATTTCTAAAGATAACCATTGTAATTGCAGGCCACTCTTCTCTTGCACAAGAACTCATTTCATTCATGCTAATTCCAAAAGCTCCATCTCCCGCAAAACCAATTACAGGTGTATCTGGGCATCCAATCTTTGCACCCAAAATTGATGGGAAACCATAACCGCAAGGTCCAAATAAACCTGGAGCTAAATATTTTCTTGGTTTTTCAAAAGTTGGGTATGCATTTCCAATTGCACAGTTATTACCTATATCACTAGATATAATTACATCCTCTGGCATCCCAGATTGTATTGCTCGCCAAGCTTGTCTTGGCGACATTCTGTCTTTATCTCTTTCTCTTGCTTCTTTGTTCCAAACTGTTCCCTTATCATCATCCTCATGATCTAGACTAGCTAATTTTTGTAACCATGCAGATTTTGTTTGATGAATTAAGTCTTTTCTTTTTTGTCTGTCAGTATTTCCTGCATTTGAAGATAATTTATTAATTATTTGCTGAGCAACTAATTTTGCATCACCACTTATTCCAACTGTTACTTTTTTGGTTAAACCGATTCTATCAGGATTAATATCAACTTGAATTATACTTGCATTTTTTGGCCAGTAATCAATTCCATATCCAGGTAATGTTGAGAAAGGATTTAATCTTGTACCTAATGCTAAAACTACATCAGCTTTAGAAATTAATTCCATTGCTGCTTTTGATCCATTGTATCCTAAGGGACCTACTGCTAAAGGATGACTTCCTGGAAAACTATCATTATGTTGATAACCTGAACAAACAGGTGAATCTAATTTTTCTGCAAGTTTTTTAGTTTCGTCAATTGCATCACCGATAACAACTCCTGCACCAGATAAAATCACAGGAAATTTTGCATTTGATAAAAGTTTTGCAGCTTTATCGATTGCTTCAGCCCCACCACCTTGTCTTTCTAATCTAACGATTGGTGGTAACTCAATGTCAATCACTTGGGTCCAATAATCTCTTGGAACATTAATTTGTGCGGGCGCTGAACCTCTAATTGCCTTCTCTATTACTCTATTTAAAACTTCTGCCATTCTAGATGGATCTCTAACTTCCTCTTGATAACAAACCATATCTTTGAACAAATTCATTTGTTCTACTTCTTGAAAACCCCCTTGACCCATAGTTTTGTTTGCAGCCTGAGGTGTTACTAATAATAATGGTGTGTGATTCCAATAAGCTGTTTTAATCGGAGTTACTAATCCAGTAATTCCTGGTCCGTTTTGTGCGATAACCATTGACATTTTTCCAGTAGATCTTGTGTAGCCATCTGCTATCAACCCACCGTTAGTTTCATGAGCAACGTCCCAAAAAGTAATTCCTGCATCAGGAAAAATATCTGAGATTGGCATGAATGCTGAACCAATTATACCAAAAGCATGTTCAATACCGTGCATTTGTAAAACTTTTACAAAAGCTTCTTCTGTTGTCATTTTTGTCATTAATAGAGCCTTTCTAAACCAGTATATGTAATAGTTTTTTTATAAAACTATTTCTTAATAGACGCGATTAATATATAAGATTTTTGGAAATTCAAATAAACATTTCGACACTATATATGGCTACAGATATCATAATTCACGATAAAAAAGATAATGTAGGTGTAGTAGTGATAGAGAAAATAACCCCAAAACAAGACTGTAAATGCTGGATTATGGAAAATGATAGCTCAGCATCTATTCAATCAATAGATGAAATACCTTTGGGTCATAAAATTGCAATGGTCGATCTAAAAGAAGGTGATACTATTTTAAAGTATGGTCATGATATTGGTAAAGTAGTTAAGGCAATCAAAAAAGGTGAACATGTTCATGTTCATAATGTAAAAACTAAAAAGTGGTAAATAATGGAAATTCCAAAAAGTTTTTTAGGTTATAAAAGAGAAAACGGCAGAGCAGGAACTAGAAATCATGTAATTATATTACCTGTTGATGACATTTCTAATGCTTGTGCAGAAGCAGTTGCTAACAATATAAAAGGAACAATTGCACTACCACATTCTTACGGAAGACTACAATTTGGAGCAGACTTAGATTTACATTTTAAAACAATGATTGGAACAGGTAGTAACCCAAATGTAGCTGCAGTTATTGTGATTGGTATTGAGCCTAAATGGACTAAAAAAATTGTTGATGGTATCGCTAAAACAGGAAAACCAGTTGAAGGTTTTCACATAGAGCGCACAGGAGATATTGGAACTGTCATGAAAGCTTCAAAAAAAGCTCAAGAATTTTCACAATGGGCATCTGAAAAACAGAGAGAAGAGTGTCCAATGAGTGATTTATGGATTTCAGTCAAATGTGGGGAGTCAGATACAACATCAGGATTAGCATCAAATCCAACTGTTGGAAATTTAATGGAAAAATTAGAACCATTAGGTGTTCATTTATGTTTTGGTGAGACATCAGAACTTACTGGGGCAGAAAATGTCTGTGCCGCAAGAGGAGCGACAAAAGAAGCTTCTGAAAAATTTATGAAAACATGGAATGAATATAATGATTTCATATTAAAAGAGGCAACTAATGATCTTTCAGAAAGTCAACCAACTGCTGGAAATATTGCAGGTGGCTTAACTACAATTGAGGAAAAAGCATTCGGGAATTTTCAAAAAATAGGTAACTTAAAATTTATAGATGTACTTGAACCAGCTGAAGAGCCAGCAAAAGGTGCAGGACTTTACTTCATGGACACATCATCGGCAGCTGCAGAATGTATTACACTTCAAGCTGCAGGAGGATTTAACATTCATTTATTTCCAACTGGCCAAGGGAATATAGTTGGAAACCCTATAGAGCCTGTTGTAAAATTAACTGCCAACCCATTAACAGCTAAAAGTATGAGTGAGCATGTTGATTGCGACGTATCAAAAATTCTTTCAAGGGAAATGAACTTATCTGAAGCGGGAGATAAGCTTATTGAGACAACACTAAGAGTAGCTAATGGAAGATTAACCTGCGCAGAAGCTTTAGGTCATAAAGAATTTGTTATGACTAAACTTTATAGAAGCGCGTAATCGCTAAATTAAAAAATGTTTTTTAAAAATTACTTGGTGTTTATACCAGGCATAATTCTTGCTTTCGTTCTTTATTCTCTATCCCAAGGTTTTAATAACATTATTGGTATTGAGCTTTTAGGATATAGCAAAAGTCCGATCTCAACAGCGATGATAGCAATCCTACTGGGTATTTTTTTTGGTAATTTTTTTAAAATTAGAGAAAGTTTTCAAAAGGGATTAGATTTTAGTAAAGATTATATCTTAAAACTTGGCATAATTTGCTTAGGTATACAATTAAAGCCTTTTGAGTTTTTAGAGTTTGGAAAAATTGCAATTCCATTGATATTAATTTGTATAGTTAGCGTATTAATCGTAATAAAGCTTTTAATTAGAAAACTTCAAATACCAACTCGGATGGCTTACTTAATATCAATTGGAAGCAGCGTTTGTGGTACCACTGCTATCATGGCAACCGCACCTGTAATAAAAGCAAATAAAAGTGAAATTTCTTATGCAATCGCAAATATTACTTTATTCGGAATATTATCCATGTTGTTTTACCCTTATTTCTCAAATTTCTATTTTGAAGGAAATTCATTATTTGCAGGTCTTTTTTTAGGAACAGCTATACATGAAACATCACAAGTTGCTGCAGCAGGATTAATATATGATCAACAGTATAATAGTCCCGAAACATTAAATATTGCAACTGTCACAAAGCTTTTAAGAAATACTTTTTTGATAGTGATGATTCCTTTCTTTGCCATTCTTTATAATAGAGGTCAGGTAAAAGAAAAGGGTTACTCCATTTTAAGTATATTTCCTTATTTTATTTTGGGTTTTGTTGGGATGATAATTTTAAGAAATGTTGGTGATGAAGTTTTCTCAACTAATAATAATTGGATTGAAATTATAGATTTTATTAAAGCAAGTTCTAAAATTTTCCTAACTATGGCTATGGCTGCTATAGGCTTATCAACAAACTTAAAAGATATTAGAAATATGGGTTATAAACCTTTTGTTGTTGGATTTACGGCAATGTTAACTGTAGGAGTTGTGAGTATTATAACTATAGAAACTTATATAAAATTTTTTATTTAGATTGTTTAACTGGTTTTTTGAAATATTTTTCTCTAAACTTTGAAACTGATCTTCTAATAAATGCAGCTGCAATTCCTAAAATAACAGCAAATAAAATCGAAAATAATCCATAAAAAAATGGCATATCCCCTGAAAACTCTTTAATAAACTTTGAGAAGAAATTTAAGTCTTTTGAGCTTATAGTTGTTGTGCCATTCAGTATTTCTTCTGCAAAAAAAGTATCATAAGCAATTACTATTCCTACAATTAATAGTAAAATTGCTAATAATGCTTTTAATCCAGAACTATCAATTTGCTCACCAAGTTTTTGGCCTACTTGTACTCCAACAATTGAGCCTATGACTAACATTAGCACTAACATTAGATCTATTGAACCATAATTAATTGAATGAAGAAATGTAACTATGACACTAACAAAAATTGTTACGAATAATGAAGTTCCAGGGACTAATTTTGTCGGCATCTTAATAATATAAATCATTGCAGGTACTAAGATAAATGCACCACCGATCCCCATTATAGCTGCTATAAACCCAACAACTAATCCAATTATGATGGGTGTGAATATACTTTCATATAGTTTTGATTTTGGAAATCTCATTCTAAAAGGAAGTCCATGTATCCAATAATGAACATGTAATTTTTTTTTCTCTACAATGTTTTTTTTGGCTTTATCAATTTCACCCAAACTCTCCACTAACATTAGAGTCCCAATTATTGCAAGAATGTACATATAGGCTAAAGAAATTACCGTATCTATTTTACCGATGTCTTTAAAATATGTGAAAGTAAAAATACCCACTATAGTTCCTATAGTTCCACCAATTACAATTATTAATCCCATTTTATAATCTAAAGTATTTTTTAACCAATGAGTGGTGGATCCAGATACAGAAGTTGCCAAGATATTGTTGGCTTCGTTAGCGACTGCATAAGCTGGGGGAACACCCATGAAGATTAAAAAAGGTGTCATTAAGAAACCACCTCCTACACCAAATAAACCAGAGAGAACTCCAACTATAGCACTTATTAAAAGTATTTCGACAGGGTTGATAAATACTTGGGCTATAGGTAAAAAAACATCCATCTTAAAAACTTTAAATATAACTTAACTAAAAGTTATAAAAGTTCCAAATAAGATCACACCCCAACAAGCTACAATTGCTGAAAAAATTCCAGTTTTAATTAATGCTGTTTTTTTTTCAGAGAGTATTTGAGGCATTTTTATATTTGGAAGGTGCATCTATATTTCTCTTACACCCAGTAGATAAATTGTCAAACTATTATTGAAAAATTAATTCTTTTTTAGTAGATAGTTGCACCAAAAACTTTGACCTCGCCATCCTCTACTCCAAGCACAAGTCTGCCTAAAAATTCACCTTGGATTTCTTTGTTGGTCTGCTTTATTAATACTGTGATATGATCACCTCTTCTTAAAGTGCCAAATGGCATATATGTTTCGTTTAAGTTTACAATTAATTTATTATTGGCCCACTGTTTACCTAATTCGACCTCATTAGCTCCAAAAAGCATTTGAGTAGAAAAATCTCTGGTAAAGCCACCATAATCTTTCATATTAGAGGATCTAACTAAATTTTCCCAGAAGGGTTTACCAATCTCGAATATCTCCTCATCTGATTTGGATAATAGATCCATTGATTACTCTTTATAATATGATTAAGAAGCTTTTTTCTTCTCTTTTTCATCAACAATATGATACACGGGGACTTTCTCAAGACTAAATTTACCAGTTTTGGGATCCCTTCTAGATACCGTTAAACAATGCCAGTTTTCATCATCTAACTTCATATGATCACCTCTATAATAATATCCTGGCCAACGAGTTTCTTCTCTAAATAATGTATGTTCAGTCACACACTGAGAAGTCAACGCCCTATGTTTTAATTCCCAAGCTCTCATTAATTGATGATAATCTTCAGCTCCTACTTTTTCTAAATCCTCTTGAAGCCAGTCTAACAATTGCAGAGCTTTTTTTAATAAGTTTCCATTTGTCATGTAGTTAGAGGTAATTCCTCCCACATATTCGTCCATAATTTTTTGAAGTCTTTGTAGACCTTGAATAGGTGAAATATAGCTCGGTGAAACTGTTCCCCCAGTTATTTCATTTTGAGCAACAGTATAAGTGTCTAGAGGTTTATATACAGCTTTTTTGAAATCATCACATTGTTTGTCTGAAACTTTGATGCCATCTGCTTTTTTATCCTGTATATATTTCACTGCTGCTTTGGCTGCTAGTCTTCCTTCGGTAAATGAACCTGATGAAAATTTATGAGCGCTTCCACCAACAGTGTCACCAGCTCCAAATAGGCCATCAATAGTTAACATTCGATTGTAACCCCAAAAATATTCAGGAGGAGATAAATCTTCTGGTCCACTGACCCACGCTCCAGAACAAGTTGCGTGTGATCCCATTACATAAGGCTCCGATGTTGTTAACTCAGGATTAGTGTATTTTGGATCAATATTTTGTGAAGCCCAAACAACGGCTTGTCCAACTGTCATACCTAAAAAATTTTCCCAACCTACGGTCTCTAAATGAGGATCTTGAAAAGCCTCTTTAGTCACCATATGGATTGGTCCACCTCCCGCAGCCACTTCTTGAATAAATGCGTGATTTCTTAAACATGTTGGAGTTGGATGATGATCAATATAATCACCTACTAACTCTTTTGTTTGGTCGTACCATTTTTTTTCATAGTTTTCACCATTAGCATTTTGAGTATATGTTTTTAAATGTAAAAAGTATGCACCAACTGGTCCATAACCATCTTTAAATCTACACAAAACAATTCTGTTTTCCATTTGAGTCATCTTTGCACCAGCTGCTATGGGTAAAGCATAAGCTGATCCATTACTCCACGGCGCGTACCAAGTTCTACCCATACCCTCACCTACAGCTCTTGGTTTAAATATATGTGATGCTCCACCTGCAGAGACGATAACAGCTTTTGCTCTAAACACATGGAAATCTCCAGTTCTCATATTAAAGCCAACTGCTCCACCAATTCTATTCTCTTGAGCTTCATCCATTAACAAATGTGTAACCATTATTCTATTGTAAATTTTATCGGCAGATTTTTTTGCTGCTTCAGCTACGATTGGTTTATAACTCTCACCATGAATCATGATCTGCCACTTTCCTTCTCTTAAATATCTTCCTGTTTTTTCATTTTTCATCATTGGAAGACCCCATTCATCAAACATGTGAACAGTTGAGTCTACATGTCGAGCCATGTCATATCCTAAGTCTTCTCTGACCATTCCCATTAAATCATTTCGAGCATATCTTACATGGTCTTCAGGCTGATTTTCATCCCACTGCATACCCATGTAACAGTTGATTGCATATAATCCTTGAGCTACAGCTCCACTTCTATCGATATTAGCTTTCTCAACACAAACAATCTTTAAATCTCTACCCCAATGACGAGATTCGAAAGTAGCTCCCGTTCCAGCCATTCCTCCACCAATAACCAATACATCACACACTTCATAATGGGTCTTATGTTTGGCCATTAATAATAAACTCCTTTTTTAAAGGACTCTTTTGGAACAGATGGTAACTCTTGATTAGTATTTAAACCCTCTGGCTCACTATACAGTCTTTGAGAATTTATTTCACCTTGATTGGGTGTGTCCCCTTCTGCAAGCTTAGGAATAAATTTTCCCCAAGGTTTAGTTGTTATTGGAGAAACGAAATTCTTCTCTGTTCCATTTCTAAATTTTATTTTCCAAGAAATTGTTCCTTTTTCTTCTTCTCTTCTTACTCTAACGCTATGGCCCATTGGAGCAAAATCAGCATATCCTCTCACATCGATCGCATGGTTAGGACATGCTTTTACACAAGAATAACACTCCCAACAGAAGTTGGGTTCGATATTTTTTGCACGTCTAATATTTTCATCAATGTGCATGATATCTGAAGGACAAATATCTACGCAATGACCACAGCCATCACATCTAGTCATGTATACAAAAGTTGACATAATTTTAATTATCTTTTCTATGTAGCATATTAATAGTGTTTTGGCTCTTCTCTTTTTATACCTAAGCCAAATTGTTCAGGCGCATCGGCAGGTGGGGGTAAATTATCTCTAGATCCATCAGCTTCAGCTAAATTTTTTTGAATAGCAGCTCCAGGTTTATAAAACATGTGTGCAAATTTTGACCAATATACACCGCCAAATAGAATTAAATTAGCTGCAATAAATAAAACTAAAAATAAGTAAGACAGACCTATTTGTCCATTGAATTGAGTGAAAGACCAAGCCAACCCGAAAGTTGAACAAGCAAGTAACGCTAAAACAAACAAATCAGCTTTAATGATTCTATACCAAGGATGAGCTTCAGCAGAAACATCTACTCTTAAAAAAAACCAAAACCAATATCCTCCTAAACACGTTAGTATAGCTCCGACATGCCAAATAGTTGACCACATTTGAGAACTTGGTTTATCAGCTCCTGTATAACAAAAAACTAAAATTGCTGAAGATACCCAAAATAAAATTGTACCATACATTCCAAGAACGTGCGCAAGTCTCCTTTTTCCAAAACCAAGTTCTGAAGTTGTTCCAATATCTACTACTGTTGTTTTGGCAATGACAGAAACTCTTTCTCCTACGGCTAATTTTTTAGTTGCTGAAAGTTTTGCTTTTTTTGCATTATTAAAAAAATAAGTCAGGTTTTTATGATGTATCATTTGAATAACTGTACCGATTACAATCAATAAAATCATAGCAATGATAAAAGATTGCATTACTAATGGTGAAATTGTCTCTGATAAGATTGAAAAAGGATTATTACTTAACATTTCCGCCTTTGTTAAATTTTTTTTGAATTCATTTAAATTTTATATATTGTGAGAGAATAGTTCAACCTCAAACTAGGGTCAATTTGTCTTTATTTATAAAAGGTTAACTATTTCTTTTATAGTGTTGTTTATTTGGAATAACTGATCTTACTCCACCTTGAGGATTATCAGCATCTCCTTCTCTTCGGGGAATCAAGTGAAAGTGACAATGGAAAATAGATTGTCCTGATACCTTTCCAATATTTGTTCCTAAATTAAATCCTTTAACTGTGTGATCTTTATCTAGTATTTCATTTTTAATTATCTTAATAAGATCATTACACGCTAATAACTCATCTTTAGATAGATAAAAATAATCAATCATATGTCTTTTAGGAATAATTAGACAATGATGTTTTGTAACTGGATAAGAGTCATAACTAGCATATGCAAGATTATTTTCATAAGCATATCCTGTTTGTTTAATATTACAAAATAAACAAGGATTGTTTGGATCTTTCATTCTTTTAAAATCTATATGAATTACATTTATTTACTACCTTATTAAAATGTTTTGAAAGAAGCCTAAATTT
>CABZPS010000024.1 GCA_902527635.1 uncultured Pelagibacteraceae bacterium
TGAGGTTAAACTAGTAAATAAAACTCAAAAAAATAAGGGTTTTTTTGAGAAATTCTTTGATTTATTCAGTTAATTGTATTTTATAGTAACATTTCTTGTTTTTGAATAAGCTCAACATGGTAATAAACACTTCAAGTGTCCTTACTTAACCAAAAAACTATAAAAAACCCGGTAATTTTTAGAGGAATAGGTTTACATAGTGGAAAAATCTCAAATATCTGTCTTAAACCATCAGATCCAAACTCTGGCATTGTTTTTAAAAGAACTGACCTGAGTATAAACAATATAATTTTTCCAAATTTTTCTAACGTTGATAATACTATTCTTAACACGACAGTTTCAAATGAATATGGAGTAAAAGTTTCTACAATCGAGCATCTAATGGGTGCTTTATTTGGCCTAGGTGTAGACAATGCCTTGATAGAGATTGATAGTGAGGAAGTTCCAATTTTGGATGGTTCAGCAATAGAATTTATAAAAAAAATCTCAATGTCTGGATTGAAGAAAAGTGAAGCTCCAATTAAAATTATAAAGATAAATAAGAAAATAGTTTTTGAGGAGGGTAAAAAATTTATTTCAATTGAACCATCAAAACTAAGATTAGATATTGATTTTGAATTAAAATATGAAAATTCTGTTATAGGAAATCAAAGAAATAAAGTAAATATTTATGAGGACGATTTGTCCAGTGTTTTTGAATCAAGAACTTTTTGTCTATTCGAGGACATAGAAAAAATTCAAAAAAACGGCTTAGCAAAAGGTGGTAATTTAGATAATGCTATTGTAGTGAAAGATGATGAAATTATGAATAAGGAAGGGTTAAGAAATTCATTAGAATTTGTAAATCATAAAATACTCGACTGTGTAGGAGACTTATATACTTCAGGTTATAGAATAATAGGTAGTGTAATTTGTTCCCAAGGTGGTCACTATATGACCAATCAGCTTTTAAAAAAAGTATTTAAAAATAAAGATAATTTTTCAATAATCGAAATTCAAGAGAGAAATCTCCCACATTCACTAATAAACAAAAGATTATTGAGATCTATAGCTTAATCATATTATTCTTTTAAAATAGTGGTTTAAATTATATAAAAGTTTAATGGTAGTTATTAGAGCTTCTTTTTTACTGTTATTTCTATTAATTTTTATTTCTTGTTCCAAGAAAGATATAAAAGATTCTACAATTAAGGAAAAAAGTTTAGATCTCCAAGTTTTAGAAGCGTATAATGTTGGTAAAGATGCGCTTGAAGGTGGTGATGTTTTATATGCAGCTAAAAAGTTTAATGAGGCTGAAACTTTATTCCCCCAGTCCGATATGGCGCCGAAATCTGCTTTGATGGCTGCATACGCGTATTATTCTCAGGATTACTACTTTGATGCTATCGCTGAGTTACAAAGATTTCTAAAGGTCTATCCAAAATATAGAGATACTGCATATGTTCATTATCTTATGGGGATTTGTTATTTCGAACAAATAGTCGATGAAAAGAAAGATTTACAGTCTATTAAGGAAGCAAAAAAAAAATTTATTTTTATTTTAAAAGAGTATCCTAATACTGAGTATGCTCTTGATTCAGAATTTAAGTTAAGTTTGGTTAATGATATTTTAGCTTCTAAAGAAATGTATGTTGGAAGATATTATTTTAGCAAAAAAAAATGGGTATCTGCAATTAATCGTTTTAGAACTGTAATAGATGATTACGACACAACTATTTATACTGCTGAAGCATTGCATAGACTAGTCGAAGTTCACTACACAATAGGTCTTATTGAGGAAGCCGAAAAGTATGCACAACTTCTTGGATATAATTATGGTTCATCTGAATGGTATCAAAATACCTATAGTTTGTTTGATAAAAATTATAAAATAAAAAAAAAAGATAGATTAAAAAACATAAAAAAAGAAAATAAAAAGATGCTAAAAAAGTTTAAATCTCTTTTTGAGTAAAATGAAAAAAAAACAAATTGAAAAAGAGTATAATGCGAAAATTCAAAAATTAAACAAATTTAATAAGTTTTATTATGAAAATGATAATCCTCTTATAGATGACAGAGAATATGATAATTTTAAAAAAGATATCTTAGATTTAGAGAATAAATATTCTTATCTTAAAAATAGAAATTCACCCTCTTTAATCGTAGGATTTAAGCCATCGAAAAATTTTAAAAAAGTTTTACACAAAGTACCTATGCTTTCATTGGCAAATGCTTTTGATAAGGAAGATTTAATTAATTTTGAAAAAAAAATTATGAACTATTTAAATCAAAAAAATCCTTTTGAAATTGAGTACAGCGCCGAACCCAAAATAGATGGTATATCTGCCTCATTATCTTACAAAAGTGGTAATTTAGTTACGGGTTTATCTAGGGGCGATGGAAAGGAAGGAGAGGATATTACAGAAAATTTAAAAACAATTGATGATATTCCACACAAGATCTTGTCAAAAGATTTTCCTGAAGAGATAGATATAAGAGGAGAAATATTTATACAAAATGATGACTTTAAAAAATTGAAAAATAAATTTGCCAATCCACGAAATGCAGCTTCAGGCTCATTAAGACAAAAGAATCCTTTAGAGACAAAAAAAATACCTCTAAAATTTATTGCGTATACCTATGGTTTCGAAAAAGGAATGAAAATTCATAAACAAAGTGATTTTTTAAAAAAACTTAAAGAATGGGGGTTTAAAACTAATCCTTTAAACAAAACTCTCAAGAGTATTCAAAATTTAATGAAAAATCATAAAGAAATTGAAAATAAAAGAAGCAGTTTAGAATTTGATATCGATGGTATCGTATACAAAATTAACGATTTTAAGTTACAAAAAAGACTCGGTAATGTTGCAAATGCACCTCGATGGGCAGTGGCACATAAATTTTCTGCTAACAATGGAATTTCAAAAATTGAAAACATTGAAATTCAAATTGGTAGAACGGGAGCTTTAACTCCAGTGGCTAAAATAAAGCCAACTAATATTGGTGGTGTGATGGTATCAAATGCAACATTACATAACGAGGAGGAAATCATCCGAAAAGATATCAGAATAGGGGACACCGTATTAATAGAGAGAGCTGGTGATGTAATACCTCATGTAATTTCAGTGGACTTAAAACTAAGAGATGCTAAATCTAAAAAATTTACCTTTCCATTGAATTGCCCATCTTGTGGATTAAAAACTATTAAAGAATATAATTCTTTAACGAAAAAGGAAGATGCGGTTAGAAGATGCACAAGTGAGGGTTTTGAGTGTGAGAAAATCGCGATTGAGAAAATTAAACATTTTGTATCTAAAGAGGCGTTTAATATAGACGGACTTGGTAAAAAAATTGTAGAAAATTTTTGGAAATTAAACTTAATTAGGCTACCTCAAGATATATTTAAACTTAACTATATTAAAATTGAAAATTTAGATGGATGGGGAAAACAATCCGTATCTAATTTGAAATATTCAATAAATCAAAAAAAAACAATTTCTTTTGAAAAATTTATTTTTGCCCTAGGAATAAGACATATTGGTTTAGAAAACGCAAAATTAATTTCAAAAAATCTTATATCAATTAAAAATTTTATTTCTTTATCTAAAACAAAAAAATTTAATGATTTAATCAACATAGATGGAATTGGTGAAACACAGATTAACTCTATCAAGAATTTTTTTTTGAATACAACAAATTTAAAAGTGTTAAATGATTTAAGTAAATTGCTTAAAGTCAAAGATGCAGTTTTGCCAAAAGACGACGGGTTGCTAAGCAATAAAACTTTTATGTTCACTGGCAAGTTAACTGGTATAAGTAGAGCAGAAGCAAAGTCTTTAATTGAAGATAATTCTGGATCAATTGTTAGTAATGTATCAAAAAAACTTGATTATTTAGTAGTCGGTGAAAAACCAACAAAAAGAAAAATTGATGCAGCTAAAAAATTAAAAGTAAGAATACTGTCTCAAACTGAATGGTATAAGATGTTAAATAAAACTAGCTAACCATTTTTTTTCTTTTTTCTTTAGGTATTTTGATAAAGTTAAATAAATACTTAAATGGTAATTAAAAAGATAATTTTTTTCTTCCTTATTAAGAAGTTTTAAATTAATTAAATTTTTATCAATTGGAGCTAAAGTTAGATTTTTAAAAAATAATTTTTTTTTATTTTTTGATATATATAAAAGATTTTCTATTCTAATACCAAATTTCCCTTTTTTATAATAACCTGGTTCATTGCTTAGAACCATACCTTCCTGTAATCTTATTTTATTAAATTTAGAAATTGCCTGAGGACCCTCATGTACATTAGAAAAAAAACCAACGCCATGTCCAGTGCCATGTTCATAATCTAGACCAACTTTTTTTAGGTTTAATCTAGCTCTTTTATCAATTAGTTTACCATTATAATGAGTTTTAAGATTTGAAGTGACCACAGCAATGTGGCTTTTTAAAACATTTGTAAAGATATTCTTTATAGAATTTGAGGGCTCGGAAAAACATATCGTCCTAGTTACATCTGTGGTGCCATACTGATATTGACCTCCTGAATCACATAAAAATAAATCTCTTTTATTTATTATTTTTGTATTTTTTTTTGTAGCTCGATAGTGAATGATTGCTCCATTTTTCCCTGCTCCTGCAATAGTATTAAAACTTGGAAATAAATATCTTTTATTTTTTTTTCTAAATTTCTCTAATTTGTTTTGTGCATCAACTTCTGTTAATTTCTTTTTATTTTCGATTTTTATCCAATATAAAAATCTGGTTAATGCTACCCCGTCATCAACATGTGCTTTAATAATATTATTAATTTCAATCTTATTTTTAATTGCTTTAAAAGCATATATTGGATCTTCTTTTTTTAAAATTTTATGTTTTTTGATTAGAGAGTTACTGTAAAATATCGAACATGTTTTATGGTCAGTTATAAATTTACTTTTTTTAATTTTATTAAAATAATTAATTAATTCTTGAGGGTTTATTATCTGGTTTTTAAAAATTTTCTTTTCTTTAATTATTTTGATAACTTTTTCTTTTTCACTTATTAAAAAAATTTTTTTATTTTTGTTCAAAAGTAAGCGACAATGTGGCATAGGGCTAAGAGGATTATCATGACCTCGTATATTTAATAACCATGCAACATTTTCTGGTGCGGTGATAAACAAATAATCTACTTTTTCTTTCTTTAAAATATTAGAAATTTTTCTAATTTTATTAATATGACTTTCGCCAGTGATCCTATCTTTTAAAGAATAATACTGCTTAATTTTTTTAGGGTACTTGTTGTAAATTTTATCAATTAAATTTACATTTATTATTTTAATCTTATTATATTTTAAAAAAAATTGGTTAATTTCATTTTCTGTGAATATTTTCGGATCTACGCCTAAAATAATATCTTTAAATAACTTACAATTAAAAATTTCACTTAGTTTTTTGATTATAAAATTATTTCCAGTCTCTATTTGTGCCTGAAGCGAATATCTTCCATCAACAAATAAGTAATTTTTTTTTTTTAAAATCACCGCATATCCTGCTGATCCGCTAAAGTTTGAGATAGTTCTTAGCCTATCATTTAACGAGTATTCCGAAAAAAATTCATCGTTTTTAGGTACCACATACCCATCTATACCATGTGAATTAAATTTTTTTTTTAATGTGTTTAATCTTTTTTCTATCATTTAAGTTTCTTCTGATATCTGATCCAACCAGGGCTCCTTATATTGTCATTATCATTAAATTCTATATCTTGGTTAAATTCAAAATCATCTATTTCATTTTTATCTTGATCAAAAAAAGAATTTTTTTCTAAAAATTTTTCAGGAAGTTCACTGATAAATCTTGACGCCATACTGTCAACCCAATCACCTTGATAAAATCTGTTTATTGAAAATGATATAATTAAATTTTTTTTTGCCCTTGTTATACCAACATATGCCAATCTCCTTTCCTCCTCTAAACCATTTTGTCCTTTTTCCTCAATAGATTTTTGATGAGGAAAAAGACCTTCTTCCCATCCAGGTAAAAAGACAACGTCAAATTCTAAACCCTTAGCAGCATGCATCGTCATCATATTTATTTTTTCACCATCCCAATTTTGATCGATTGAAGTTGCCAACGAAACATGCTCTAAAAAACTTTCTAAGTTATCGAATTCTTTCATCGCACTTATAAGCTCTTTTATATTTTCAAGTTTATTTTCATTTTCTAGGTCTTTTTTATTTTTAAGCATCGCTGAATATCCTGATTCATCAAGAACTAGCTGAATTAATTTAACATGATTAATATTCTTAATTTTTAAATCGCTTCTCCATTTATTTATTAAATCTAAAAAAAGTGTTAATCCTATCTTTGCTTTTGGTTTAATTAAATTTTGATCCATCATCTTTTTTGAGGAAGTTTCTAAACAAAGAGAATTTTTTTTTGAAAACTTATGTATTTCTTTGAGAGTAGTTTCGCCTATTGATCTTTTTGGATTATTAACAATTCGCTCAAAAGCAAGGTCATCTTTATCTTGGTTGATTAAGCGAAGATAAGCAACACAATCTTTTATTTCAGCTCTTTCATAAAATTTTATTCCACCAACTATTCTATAAGGTAATCCTATTTTTAAAAATCTTTCCTCAAATTCTCTAGTTTGAAAAATCGCTCTTACTAATATAGCAATATTGTTTAGTGAATATTTTTTTTTTATTTTTTCTATCTCATCAGAAATTCCTATTGCTTCATCTTTGCCGTTTTTAAAGCAGTTTAAATTTACTAAATCGCCGTCTTTAATAGTTGTTTCAAGAGTTTT
>CABZPS010000025.1:2500-5477 GCA_902527635.1 uncultured Pelagibacteraceae bacterium
ATTTAGTGCTCTACCTCTAAACATCTATTTATTCAACGCACTACCTAAATAGTTTTCGCGGAAAACCAGCTATCTACGAATTTGGTTGGCCTTTCACCCCTTACCACAAGTCATCCAAAGACTTTTCAACGTCAACTGGTTCGGTCCTCCGGTAAGTGTTACCTTACTTTCAACCTGCTCATGGTAAGCTCATTCGTTTTCGGGTCTAATTCATTAAACTAATCGCCCTATTAAGACTTGCTTTCGCTACGCCTACACCTAGATGGCTTAAGCTTGCTTAATAAATTAAGTCACTGACCCATTATACAAAAGGTACGCCGTCACTCTAAAAAGAGCTTCGACTGATTGTAGGCATGCAGTTTCAGGTTCTATTTCACTCCCCTAATAGGGGTTCTTTTCACCTTTCCCTCACGGTACTAGTTCACTATCGGTCACTGAAGAGTATTTAGGCTTAGAGGGTGGTCCCCCTATATTCGAGCAGGATTTCACGTGTCCCGCTTTACTCTTGAATTTAATTAAACATTACTTATACGGGACTATCACCCTCTATGGCTAGCTTTTCCAAACTATTCAAATTTTTTTAATAAAATTACTGGCCTGATCCGCTTTCGCTCGCCACTACTTACGGAATCTCAATTGATTTCTTTTCCTCTGGTTACTTAGATGTTTCAGTTCTCCAGGTTATCTCTCTAAATCTATGAATTTAATTTAAAGTACCACATAAAGTGGTAGGTTTCCCCATTCGGAAATTTTCGGATCAAAACTTACATACAGCTCCCCGAAACTTATCGCAGTATATCACGTCCTTCGTAGTCTTTCAGTGCCAAGGCATCCGCTACACGCCCTTAAACGCTTGATTTATGCACAGAAAAAAATTCTGTGTTGAATCAAATTTATTTGAACATTAGCTAATAACATTTCTAATGTTCGGATATAGATATTGATATTAATTATTTTCTTATTTACAAAATTAGATAACTAAGTGCCTCTGGTGGAGGATAGCGGGATCGAACCGCTGACCTCCTGAATGCAAATCAGGCGCTCTCCCAGCTGAGCTAATCCCCCAGGATATTAATTTGGTGGGCCGAGAAAGACTCGAACTTTCGACCCCACCCTTATCAAGGGTGTGCTCTAACCAACTGAGCTACCGGCCCCCATGCACGAGAAACACAAATTTAAGAAGAGAAATGAGGACGGTCAACATTAACCTGTTTATTATTTAGAATGAAATAAAATTTCATCCATCCTTAGAAAGGAGGTAATCCAGCCGCAGGTTCCCCTACGGCTACCTTGTTACGACTTCACCCCAGTCGCTGACTATACCGTGGTCAAGGGTTTGAAACCTTGCCTTAAGGTAGAACCAACTCCCATGGTGTGACGGGCGGTGTGTACAAGACCCGGGAACGCATTCACCGTGGCACGCTGATCCACGATTACTAGTAATTCCAGCTTCATGCACTCGAGTTGCAGAGTGCAATCCGAACTGAGGTATTTTTTTAGGATTTGCTAAACGTCGCCGTTTTGCTTCCTTTTGTAAATACCATTGTAGCACGTGTGTAGCCCAACACGTAAGGGCCATGAGGACTTGACGTCATCCCCACCTTCCTCCAGCTTATCACTGGCAGTTCTTTCAGAGTGCCCAACTTAATGATGGCAACTAAAAGTGAGGGTTGCGCTCGTTGCGGGACTTAACCCAACATCTCACGACACGAGCTGACGACAGCCATGCAGCACCTGTGTTTCGTCCGGCCGAACCGAAAACTTTAATCTCTTAAAGTCGCGACGAACATGTCAAGTGTTGGTAAGGTTCTGCGCGTATCTTCGAATTAAACCACATGCTCCACTACTTGTGCGGGTCCCCGTCAATTCATTTGAGTTTTAACCTTGCGGTCGTACTCCCCAGGCGGTGTGTTTATCGCTTTCGCTGCGACACTGAAAATAAATTTCCAACGTCTAACACACATCGTTTACGGCATGGACTACGAGGGTATCTAATCCTCTTCGCTACCCATGCTTTCGTTCCTCAGTGTCAGTAATGATCCAGAAAGCTGCCTTCGCAATTGGTATTCTTTCTAATATCTACGAATTTCACCTCTACACTAGAAATTCTGCTTTCCTCTATCAAACTCTAGCTGAAAAGTTTTGATGGCAGTTCCAGAGTTAAGCTCTGGGATTTCACCACCAACTTTTTCAACCACCTACGAACTCTTTAAGCCCAGTAATTCCGAACTACGCTAGGTCCCTTCGTATTACCGCGGCTGCTGGCACGAAGTTAGCCGGACCTTCTTATTCGGGTACAGTCATTTTCTTCCCCGACGAAAGAGCTTTACAACCCAAAGGCCTTCTTCACTCACGCGGCATCGCTGCATCAGAGTTTCCTCCATTGTGCAAGATTCCCCACTGCTGCCTCCCGTAGGAGTTTGGGCCGTGTCTCAGTCCCAATGTGGCTGATCATCCTCTCAAATCAGCTATTGATCAAAGTCTTGGTAGGCCATTACCCTACCAACAAACTAATCAAGTGCAGGCTCATCCAATGGTGCATAAAGCTTTCTCCGTGAAGACTTATCCGGTATTAGCACAAGTTTCCTCGTGTTATTCCAGGCCATAGGGTAGATACCTACATGTTACTCACCCGTCTGCCACTAAGTATTGCTACTTCGTTCGACTTGCATGTGTTAGGCGTGCCGCCAGCGTACGTTCTGAGCCATGATCAAACTCTCAAGTTTAAAAACGGCGCACACTAGCTTCTATACAAATCCTAAGAATTAAAATTTGTATAGTGTTGAAGTGTGTACGACAAATTTTTGGTAACCTTAACCGTCCACACTTCTCTTCTTAAATATTTACTTTTTAAACAGCTAATTGAGACTTTAAAACTCAATAAATCCAAAAAAAAACAACTTTATAAATGATTTTTTTTAGGGAAATGTTGCTTATAGGCTAAAATTTAAGGAAATCAAGCATTTAACAATAAAAA
>CABZPS010000026.1 GCA_902527635.1 uncultured Pelagibacteraceae bacterium
TGGAAAAATTCTTTATGAAAAAGATCCTGACAGATCAATTTATCCAGCATCAATGACTAAAATTATGACATCTATTATTGCTTTCGATTTAATTAAATCTGGTGATCTAAGCTTAGAAGATAAATTTATTATATCAGAAAAAGCATGGAGATTATCTACTGCTGGATACTCATCAATGTTTATAATGGTTGGTGATGAAGTTTCAGTAGAAAATTTACTGAGAGGTATTATTGTTGCTTCTGGAAACGATGCATGCATCGCTTTAGCAGAGGGCATTGCGGGAACCGAAGAGGAATTTGCAATTCTGATGACAATGAAAGCCAAAGAAATAGGTATGGAAAATACAAATTTTACTAATTCATCAGGAATTAATGATCCAGACAATTACTCGACTGTTAGGGATATTCTTATAATGTCCAATTACCTTATTAAAGAACACCCTGAATATTATAAATTGTTTAGTGAAACTGAGTTTACTTGGGACAGGACAGGTGGTGACCCCATAACTCAGGGAAATCGTAATCCACTGCTTTATAAAAACTTAGGAGCGGATGGAATCAAAACTGGGTACTTAGCAGTTGAAAAATATTCTCTAGCCTCATCATTAATAAAAAATGGACGAAGATTAATAGCTGTTGGGAGTGGATTTGAAACTAAAAAGAGTAGATCAAGGGAAAGTACTAAGTTGTTAACTTATGGAATTACGAATTTTGATCTCATCGAAATAGCTAAAGCAAATAAACCTTTAGACAAAGTTGATGTATGGTTGGGAAAAGAAAAAGAAGTAAATGTATATGTAAATGAGGACGTATATAAAACTATAAAAAAAGCACAAAAAAGATTACTAAAAGTATCAATTAACTATAAGGGACCAGTTGAAGCACCAATTAAAAAAAATCAAATCATTGGAAAATTAAATATTTCTTATAAAGATGATTTAATTGGAGAGTATGATTTGCTAGCAGCTAATGATGTTAAAAAAGTTAATATGTTTTCAAGACTTATGAAGTCTATTAATTATTTGATTTGGGGTGATGTCTAATAAGCCTGTTATTGTTTTTGAAGGTATTGAATGTAGTGGAAAATCTCTTCATATTAAGAATGTATGTAAATTTTTTGAAAAAAAAAAAACTCCATATATATGTTTAAGGGAACCTGGTGGTAGTAAAAATTCAGAGATTATTAGAAAATTAATTCTTAATAAAAAATCAAATTTCAATCGAAATACTGACTTATTTTTATATTCAGCCTCAAGAAGTGAAAATATACAAAAATTGATAAAATTTTATAAAAAAAAAATTATACTTATAGATAGATTTACTGACTCCACTATAGCTTATCAACATTTTGGGCTAGGTGTTGACTTAAATCTAATTAATAAAATTCATAGTGTGATTCTCAATGATTTTAAAATTGATTTTACTTTTTTAAATATTGTGAATAACACAAACATGTTATCAAGATTAAGAAAAAGAAATAAATTGAATAGATACGATAAATTTAGTAGTAAATTTTATCAAAAGGTACAAAAAGGCTACTTAAAAATTGCAAGAAATAAAAAAAATAAATATTTAATAGTTGATTCAAATCTAGAATTAAAAAGAAATAAAGAAATTATAATTAGAAAGATTAATGATCTTATTAAATGAAATTAAATCCTTCAAATCAATTAGAATTATTTATTCACGGAAAAGAATTAAAAAAATTTATATCTTTATATAAAGAAAATAAACTTCCAAATAAGATTTTATTAAACGGTCGAAAGGGGATAGGTAAATGCACTTTGGCTTATCACTTAATTAATTCTATTCTCTCTGAAAGTGAGGATTTTGCGTATAATTTTACAGATTTCAAGATTGATGGGAGAAATAAATCCTTTAAATTAATTAAAAATGGTTCAAGTCCAAATTTTTCTTTAGTTGACGTTAAAATAGATAAAAAAGTCGTGAACATAGATCAAATAAGGAGTCTGATAAAAGATTTAAATAAGTCCTCCTTTAATGAAAAACCTAAATTTGTTTTAATTGATAATAGTGAATATTTAAACAAGAATAGCATAAATGCTTTATTAAAAGATATTGAAGAACCAAATATTGATGTTTATTTTATACTTATTCAAAATCAAAAAAGATTGTTAAATACATTAACTTCTAGATTTGTGAAGTTTAACATCCATTTAAGTAATAATGAGTCATTGTATGTAATAAATAAATTAGTAAATGATAATATTTATAATTTGGTTAATAATGAGTTTATAAATTATTATTTTTCACCAGGTAATTTTTATAAGATGATAAATTTTTGTAACGATAATAATATTGATATTAGAAATATAAAACTTAAAGATTTTATTAATATTTTGATAAATAATAATCACTTTAAGAAAGACTCAAATCTTAAATATCTTTTCTATGAAATCTTAGAAAATTTATTAAAACAAAAAACAAAATCATTGGAATTAGATTATTACAATTATTTTATTAAAAAAATAGATATGATTAATAAATATAATCTTGATGAGGAGTCACTTTTTATTGAATTAAGCGATAAAATATTAAATGGTTAAAACATTTTATATAACTACTCCAATTTATTACCCTTCGGCAAAGCCCCATATGGGGCATGCCTACTCAAGTATAATAGCGGATTTTTTTGCTAGATTTAAAAGAATTGATGGTTATGAAGTGTTCTTTCTTACTGGTACTGATGAACACGGTTTAAAAATTCAGAGAGCTGCTGAAAAAAAGAGAGTGAATCCATTGAAATTTTGTGATGAAATAAGCCAAACATTTAAAAATTTATCGAAAAAATTAAATCTTACAAATAATGATTTTATACGAACAACCGAAACACGTCACAAAAAATCTGTTCAATATTTATGGGATGAGTTATTAAAAAATGATGATATTTATTTATCAAAATATTCAGGATGGTATTCTGTATCGGATGAAGCCTTTTACGACGAGAACGAAATTGAGGAAATAGATAACAAAAAAATTGCCATTTCTTCAAAATCACCCGTCGAATGGGTTGATGAAGAATCATATTTTTTTAGATTATCTAAATGGGAAAAGCCACTATTAGATTTTTATGAGAAAAATCCGAATTTTATTTTGCCTGCCTCAAGAAAAAATGAGGTAATTAGTTTTGTAAAAAGTGGACTAAAAGATTTATCGGTTAGTAGAAAGAGTTTATCCTGGGGCATTAAAGTTCCAAACGACGAAAAGCATGTAATATATGTATGGCTGGATGCTTTAACAAATTATATTAGTGCATTAAATTATCCAGACAAAAATAATGACCTATATAAAAAATTCTGGCCCGCCTCAATTCATTTAATTGGAAAAGACATATTAAGATTTCATGCAATATATTGGCCCGCTTTTCTTTTGGCTGCAGAAATAGATCCCCCAAAAAAAGTATATGGGCATGGATGGATACTCTCTAACGAAGAGAAAATGTCTAAATCAAAAGGTAATATCCTAGATCCATTAGAAATTATAAAACAATATGGACTTGATCCCTTGAGATATTATCTAATAAAAGAAGTTTCCTTTGGCAATGATGGAAATATTTCACAGGAAAGATTAGAAGATTGTATCAATAGTGATTTAGCAAATAATTTTGGTAATTTGTGTCAACGTGTTTGTGCTTTTACAATTAAGAATTGTGATAGTAAAATTCCAGAAAAGATCCAATTTCAGAATGATGATTTAAAAATTTTAAATGAATACACTCAAAATTTAAATAAAATAAGATCCGAAATAGATAGTCAAAATGTTAATTACTATATTGATTATATTGTTAACCGATTATTTGATGCGAATAAATATTTTAATGATCAAGAACCATGGAATAAAAAAGATGATATAATTAGACTTAATACTATTGTTTACACTACTCTTGAAATTGTTAGAAAAATTACTTATTTATTATATCCAATCATTCCTCATTCATCGTTAAAAGCTTTAAGTCTTTTCAATCTTAAGGAAAAGGATATTATTTTTGACACAATCAAAGATAATGAGTTTTTAAAAAAAGGAGGTGATATAAATAAAATTGATATATTATTTAATAAAATAGAAAGAAAAAAATGATTGATTCACACTGCCATTTAGATCATGAGCCATTATACAGTGACCTGAACAATGTTATTAAAAGATCAAAAGACATTGGTATTAAGAAATTATTGACCATTTCAACATCTTTAGAAAGTTTCTCAAGAGTAAAAGATATTGTTAAAAAAGATGACATAATATTTGGTACCATTGGTATACACCCTCATGAAGCAGACAAGAATGAAATAGATAAAGAATTTATCATCAAAAATTTGAATTTACATAAAAAAATTATTGGAGTAGGCGAGACAGGGCTTGATTTTTATTACGACAATTCGGATAGAAATAAACAAATAGAAAGTTTTAAACTTCACATAGAAGCTGCTTTAAAAGCTAACATACCATTAATTATTCATTCAAGAAATGCTGAAGAAAAAACTTTTGAAATATTAAATGACTATAAAGATAAAAAACTCAAAATTTTGATGCATTGTTTCACTGGCTCACAGCATTTTGCTGAAAAACTTTTGAAGCTAAATGCCAATTTTTCAGCAAGTGGCATTATAACTTTTAAAAAATCTATTGAGTTACAAAATACATTTAAATTTCTTCCTTTAAACAAAATTCTAATTGAGACTGATAGTCCTTTTCTGACACCAGTCCCTAATCGGGGGAAAAAAAATGAACCAGCTTTTATAGATTTTACTGCTACAAAACTTGCAGAAATTAAAGGTATTACAAAATCAGAACTTATCAAAATTACTACAGACAACTTTAATAATCTTTTTTTTAAGTAAATATGAAATTCATAATACTAGGTTGTGGAAGTTCGATGGGTGTGCCAAGACCTGACGGTTTTTTTGGAAATTGTGATCCAAAAAATAAGAAAAATTATAGAACACGGTGCTCAGCTTTATTAAAAACCTCCGATCAAAATATCTTATTTGATACGTCACCAGATTTACGTCAACAATTATTGAGACATAAAATAAAGAAAATAAATAAGGTTCTTTATTCACATATCCACGGTGATCAAACGCATGGAATTAATGATTTAAGACCATTTTATATAAGTAGCAAAAATCAAGTTGATGTTTATGCTGATAAATTTACATCAGACTATTTAAAAAATAGTTTTTCGTATATCTTTAAGAGTTTTTCTAAAGAGTATCCTGCCATATTAAAACTTCATAAATTAAAAAAAAAATTTAATATATCTAACAACAAAAAAAATGTTACAATTAGATCAATTAAAGTTAAACATGGTAAAGTAAAATCTAATTGTTTTATAATCAATAAGAAGCTTGCTTATATAAGTGATGTAAGCAAAATATATAGCAAAGATTTTAAATATTTTAAAAATTTAAAATTTTTAGTAATTGATTGTTTATGGTATGATTACCATC
>CABZPS010000027.1 GCA_902527635.1 uncultured Pelagibacteraceae bacterium
ACAAAGACATATATTTGATTCATCTACTATGGAAATAAAAAAACTGGGCAATTCATTACTAATTTTTATTACCAAGAGAGTAATAGAGATTGCAGGTATTATTGTTACTATTTCAGGTATTCTCCTTTTTTTAGCGCTAATATCCTACTCTCCTGATGATCCAAATTTTATATTTCCAAAAAATTTACAAATCAAAAATTATTTAGGTTTTCACGGAAGTTATACCTCGGATCTTTTCTTTCAATCTGTTGGTTTAATCGCCTTTTTAATACCAATTACATTTACTCTTTCTGGAATAAATATCTTTAGAAAAAAAGAAATTCTCATATTTTTAGAAAATTTAGTTTTTATAGTAATTTATTCAATTATTGGTTCAATTTTTTTTAATTATTTTTATAAGGATGCTTTTAGTCTTTATATAAATGGGAATGGAGGATTTATTGGACAATATCTAAATGATACTTTTTTAAGTACACTAATTAGTTCAAATGAGAAAATTTCATATTATATTTTTATTATAATTATTTCTGCTTTTTTTTTTTTAAGTATAAATTTTATTTAATTAAAAAAATAATTGGTGATGTATTTAATAAGAAAGAAAAAAATTACACTAATCAAAATGAGATTATAAAAGAGTATATACCTCAAGACGAAATAAAAAATTTAATCCAAGAGGATTTGCCATTTATAAAAGCAGAAAATAATATGGTTAATACCAAAACTAAATTTAATTTACCATCACTAGAATTACTTAAAACTCCTACAAAAAATGAAAGGTCTAAATTAGATAAAGATGATGACATTGATCCTAAATTTTTAGAAAAAATCCTTTTAGATTTTGGTGTGAATGGTAAAATTAAAAAAATTAGTCATGGACCAGTAGTAACACTAAATCAATTTGAACCAGCTGCTGGGATTAAAGTTTCAAAAATCATAAATCTTTCAGACGACATTGCAAGAAATACAAGTTCAGAGTCTGCAAGAATATCTACAATCCCAGGTAGCAATACGATCGGTATCGAATTACCAAATTTACAAAGAGAAAATGTATATTTGAGTGAAATTATCAATAATAATGATTTTAAAAAAAAAGAGATAAAATTACCGATTGCATTAGGGAAAAGTATATCGGGTGAATCAATTGTGAGAGATTTGACATCAATGCCTCATTTATTAATTGCTGGTACGACAGGATCAGGAAAATCGGTTTGTATAAATACGATTATTCTCTCATTACTTTTCAGACATCCCCCTGACAGGTGTAAATTTATTTTGATTGATCCAAAAATGCTAGAGTTATCTACCTATGAAGGTGTTCCACATTTACTATGCCCTGTAATTACCGTAGCAAAAAAAGCAGCTTCAGTTTTAGGTTGGGTTGTCAAAGAAATGGAAAGTAGGTACAGGCTAATGACAAAAGAAGGTGTAAGAAATATCGATGGATACAACTTAAAACATAGACTTCCAATGCCCTACATTGTTGTTGTAGTTGATGAGATGTCTGACTTGATGCTTGTTGCTGGAAAAGAGATAGAAAATTATATTCAAAAGTTATCACAAATGGCTAGGGCTGCAGGTATACATATTATAATGGCAACTCAAAGACCAAGTGTGGATGTGATTACTGGCACTATTAAAGCTAATTTTCCCACACGTATCTCATTTCAAGTAACATCAAAAATAGATAGCAGAACTATTTTAGGTGAGCAAGGTGCTGAACAACTTTTAGGTAAAGGAGACATGCTTTACATGTCTTCTGCTAACAAAATAGTTAGAATTCATTCACCATATGTGTCTGAAAATGAAATCGAGAAAATTAATAATTTTTTAAGATCGCAGGCTGAACCTGATTACGTTGATGAAATTTTGAGTTTTGCAGATGAAAAAGAAATAATTGAAAATTCAAAAAGCCAAGGAGATAAAGATGAGCTATATAGCAATGCGGTTGAAATTATCAAATCGGAGGGAAAAGCCTCAACTTCATTATTACAAAGAAAATTACAAATTGGGTACAATCGAGCTGCGAGAATCATAGATACAATGGAAGCTGAAGGAATCGTAAGTAAAGCAAATCATGTTGGAAAGCGTGATGTTTTAAAATGAAAAAATACTATCTAATATTATTAATTTTTTTTTTTTTAACTAACCAAAGCTCAGCTTCTATTAAGAGTGATATACTTAATAAACTTAATTATATCGAAAATATATCATTTAATTTTGAGCAAAATATTAATGATAAAATCGAAAAAGGTGAATGTATTTTACAGTATCCAAAAAAAATTTTTTGTAAATATGATTTAAGTAATAAAAAAATTTTAGTATCTAACGGAAAATCATTAGTAATTAAAACTATATCTAGTTATTATATTTATCCGCTAAAAGAAACTCCACTGGAATTAATATTAGATAAAAAATATCTAATAGATATAATCAGTAAATCAAAGAATTACCATGTTGATGAAAATTTTGTAGCCTTTAAGTTTTTTAAAAATGAAAATGAAATAAATATATTTTTTAACAAGAAAACTTTAAATTTGATGGGTTGGCAAACAGTAGATTTATACCAAAATCTAAATATTGTTTTTTTATCATCAATGTTGTTCAATCAGAAAATTAAAAAAAAAACATTTGTTTTGCCTCAATCGGACTAAAAAGCTTTTAATAACTAAATCTGCACAGTTTCAGTCATAAAAACCTTCATTCCCCTTGAAAGGTAATTATTAAGAGCATTTTTATGATCTAAAGAACAGGTGTGCACCCATACTCTTTTAGGTTTTTGTAAAAAAGATTCTTTAATAGCGATAGACAATAAATAAGAGCCTAGTTTTTTATTATGATATTCCTCCAATAAACCAAGATATGCAATCTCAACCTCATTCTCACTCGAATGATAAATTAGCTCAAAATAACCAGCAAGGTCATTTTTGTTTTTTAAAATATAGGTTCTAAGACACTTATTTGTTGTGTAATTAATCCACTGGTTATCATTCCAGGATAATCTGTCAGTCCATCGATGATTTTTACCTATATTTTTATAAAAAAACATATTTAGTTGAAAGTTTGGTGGATCAGTTAGTTCTATCTTAAATTCTTCTGGTATAATCTTTGCATCAATTAAGTCATCTATTGAATAAATTTCAAGATAATTTCTTTTAACTTTTAAACTCATTGAACCATTTTACCTATGCTTTCACCTCCAAATAAGTGAAAATGTAGATGCGGCACTTCTTGTCCACCATGCTCACTTATATTTGTAAGTGCCCTGTAACCTTTTCCAGTATCAACAGAGATATTTAATTTTCTAGCAACTATATTAATGCCCTTTATCAAACCCGCAATTTCATTGTTTGAAGCATTAGCGGCAAAATCATCTAAATCTACATATTTTCCTTTTGGTATAACAAGTGCATGAATTTTCTTTTGGGGATTTATATCATAAAAAGATAAGACAAACTCATCCTCATAAATTTTTTTGCAGGGTATTTCTTCTCTTAAAATTTTTGCGAAAATATTATTATTATTATCATAAGTCATAATAAAATCTCTCTGCATTTATTTTAATAATTTTTCCACCTTTTAAAGTAGCATCAATTACAGCACATTCATAATATGCAAAAGATGTTTCCTCAGCTATCTGCTTCATTTCTAAACATTTAGACTTATTTTTTACTAATAAATGCTCATTTGATTCTGGAGGATCTCCTAAATACATCATAAGAGCTATAACTTCTCCTTGTTTCTCCATGTCAGCATTTACCTCTATTTCAGCAACTCTGTCGGAAACTCCTATTTCGAATTCAGTAAAAGCAACATACCCTTTATAAAGGCCGAAACATAACAAAAAGACTAAAACAATCTTAATCTTACTCATTAGATTTTTTTCTTTTTTCTAATTCTTTTTCTATATCCTCAATTTTGATATTATGCGCCTCAAGATAAATTATCAAATGATAAAATACGTCAGCAGCTTCGTGAATTTTATTAGTGTCTTTCTCTACCGCCTCAATCAACTCATTTATTTCCTCTAAAACTTTTGACTTACTTAATGATTTGTTTGATAATAATTTATTGGTATAAGAGCCATTGACTGGTTTTTCTTTTCTATCACGTGCAAGTTTAAATAAATTTTCTAACGTGCTTAACATGCTAAATTCTAACAGGAATTCCTTTTGAGTCCAAATATTCCTTGGCCTCCTCTACAGAATATTTTCCATAGTGAAATATTGATGCTGCCAACACTGCGCTTGCGTTTCCAAGTTTTATTCCATCAACCAAATGATCTAAGTTGCCAACTCCACCAGATGCTATTAAGGGAATATTTACCTTTGATGCAATTTTATTCATTAAATCAATATCATAGCCCTGTTGTGTTCCGTCTTTGTCCATTGAAGTTACTAACAACTCGCCAGCACCATTTTCTTCCATTTTTTTTGCATAGTCTAGTGCATCAATCCCACTATTATTTCTTCCTCCATGCGTAAAAACTTCCCATTTATTTCCATTTTTTTTAGCATCAATTGCTACAACAACGCATTGTGAGCCAAACTTTTTTGAACTATCTAAAACAACTTTTGCATTTTCAACAGCTGCGGTATTAATAGATACTTTATCAGCACCACAATTTAATAATTTATTGATATCATCTATGCTTCTTACTCCTCCACCAACAGTAAGAGGGACAAAACATTTTTTTGATGTTCTCTCAACTACATCATAAATTGTATCTCTATTTTCGTTAGAAGCAGTGATATCTAAAAAACATATTTCATCTGCTCCGCCATCAGAGTAAATTTTTGCTTGCTCAACAGGATCTCCTGCATCCTTTAAATCTACAAAGTTAATTCCTTTTACAACACGCCCATTCTTAACGTCCAAACAAGGAATTATTCTGTTTTTAAGCATCTTCTTTTACCAATTCATCCAAGTTAATATCACCATCATAGATGGCTTTACCGACAATTATACCTTCAATATTATTTAAGCTTTTTGCTTTTTTAATATCATCTATAGATGAAACTCCTCCAGATATAACTACAGGGCAATTCGATATTTCAGCAACTTTAGATGTTTCATCAAAATTTGGACTTTGCTTCATACCATCCCTATTGATATCAGTAAAAATTAATCTACTAACCCCATAGTCGTTAACTTCTTTTAAATAACCTAAAGAGAGTTGATTAGAATTTTCTTTCCATCCATATAATGACAAATAACCATCTTTGGCATCTAAACCTAGGGCAATTTTATTTGGAAATTTTTTACATGCATCTTTTAAAAAATTTTTATCTTTGATAGCGGCACTTCCTAAAATTACTTTTTCAACACC
>CABZPS010000028.1 GCA_902527635.1 uncultured Pelagibacteraceae bacterium
TTATTTATCTAATAAAAAAGTTTATGCTTAAAGTTGCAATTTTAGATGACTATCAAAATGTTTCACAACAATTTGTGGATCTAAAAAAATTATCAGGAAAATATGAAATTAAAATTTTTAGTGAGCCTTTCGAGGATGAAACTAATAATCCAATTAACTGAAAAACATTTGTTTTTTCAATTTTCATTAATGATGAAAGAACAATTGTCGCTGCCGGAATAGCTGAAAGCATAAGAACAGCATTTATTACTTGTGTATAGTTAAGAGCAAAATAAACTACCGAATTAAAAGTGCTTATTGTAATTACTCCCATAAAACTAATTACAAGCCAATTTTTTTTTATATAGGATAAATTTCTAAAAATTTCTTTGTAGGTAAAAGGTATCAAAATAAACCAAACAGAAATCCACCTAAAAACATTTAAAGTTAAAGGAGGAATTTCAAATAATGTTGCGAATTTTCCAACTATAAAGTTACCCGACCAACAAAATGTTGCTAGCACTAAAAAAAGGTATGCTAAATAGTTTTTATTTGACACAAAATTAAGAAAATCTTGACGAGCTATAGGGATCTAAGTTTAAATTTGTATTTTCTTTAGCTATCATTCCAGAAACTATCTTTCCAGATATTGGGCCTAATGTCCATCCTAAATGATGATGTCCAAAACAATAAAACACGTTTTTATAGTTTTTAGATGGACCCATTACCGGCAAAAAATCTGGTAATGTTGGCCTAAAGCCTAACCACTCATCTTCATGCTCAGGAAGGTTATCTAACATATAATTTGCATTATTAATTAAATTATTAATTCTCAATTTTGAGGCAGGATTTTCTAAACCACCGAATTCTACAGTGCCAACTACTCTTAAGCCTTGTTCCATTGGCGTTATACCAAAACCTCTATTATGAAATATGACTGGTCTACTTAACAGATGATCACAATCTTTAAAATGGACATGGTAACCTCTCTCTGTATCTAATGGAATTTTTTCATCCAGGTTATCAGTTAGCTTCTTAGAAAAAGCGCCACAAGTTATTACAATCTTATCACAGTTGAAACTTTCATTTTCAGCCTGCAAAACAGGGTTCTCCCCTTCAAATTTTATATTTACAATATTCTTTTTTTGAAATTTTCCACCTTTTTTCAAGAAAAGTTCAAAAAGTTTTAATAAAATCTTTTTTGGATTTCTGGCATGTCTCGCGTACGGGTAATAAACTCCTGCATGATAAAATTTTTTAAGATTTGGTTCCAAATCATGTATATCTTTTTTATCGACGAGTTGTTGTTTGACACCTAGCTCTTCTCTTACTCTGATTTCTAGTTCTCTACTTTTTAGATTTTTATCATTCCAAACGTAAAGAATGCCTTTATTTTCAACTAAGTTTTCTAGACTAATTTCCTCAAACAATTCATCATATGCAGGAAGAGCTAAATCTAAAATTTGGTGCATATTTTTGGCGGTGTGCATCATTTTGCTTTTAGTCGTATTAAAAATAAATTTTAAAAACCAAGGAATCATTTTTGGCACGTAGTTCCATTTTAAAGCTAAAGGACCTGTTGAACTTAATAACATGGCAGGAACATCCATTAAAATATCTGTTCTATTTAGCGATAAGGATGCGTATGGTGAAAAATGACCAGCATTACCATATGAGGCGACAGGACTACCAGGTTTTTCTCGATCAAATATTGTTACTTTAAATCCCTTTTTTTGTAAAAATAAAGCATTAGAAATACCTTGAATACCAGCACCAATAACGCCTATGTTTAAGTTTTTATTCATATATTGTAAACATACAATTATTCTTCCGAAAAATTTAAGCGACAAATTATACTTATGCGATTAATTGTTGGCTGTGTACCCTCGCGCTCATCACTATTCCAAAGCCAATCATGGTAGATAACATTGAGGAGCCTCCATAAGACATTATTGGCAGAGGAGATCCGACTATAGGTAGCAAGCCTAGGACCATGCTCATATTTATTGTAATGAAAACAAAAATAGCAGCTCCAAAACCATAACAAAAAAGTTTAGCAAAATAACTTCTAGATTGAGCTCCTATAGCAATTATTCTGTAAATTATAATAATATAAATTACTAACAAAACCACTGAACCAACAAAACCGAACTCCTCTGAAAATAGGGTAAATATAAAGTCAGTATGCTTTTCTGGCAAAAATTCTAAATAACTTTGAGTACCTTTTAAAAAACCTTTGCCAAAAATACCTCCAGATCCAACTGCAATTTTAGATTGAATAATCTGATAACCTGCACCAAGAGGATCTTTGTCTGGGTTTAGAAAAGTTAAAACCCTTAACTTTTGATAAGGTTTTAAAAAAGCTATCACAAATGGTAATGAAATCACAAAACCTAACAAAGTATAGATAAAATATTTGTGATTAATTCCTGCGAACCACAAGACAGCTATTCCACTAACAGCTATTAGTACTGAAGTACCCAAATCAGGCTGAACTATCACAAGACCCATGGGTAATAAAATTATTATTAGTGAAGTTAAAATTGTATATACAGAGTTAACATTCTCTAATTTCATTCTATGAAAATACTTTGCCAAGCACAAAATTATAAATATTTTCATAAGTTCTGATGGTTGTAAATTTATAAAATATAAGTCCATCCATCTTTTTGACCCTGAAGAGGTTATTCCAAAAAAATAGGTCCATACTAATAGGCTCACCACAACTATGTAAGATAGATAGCCAATAGAAAACCAAAATTTGATATTAATAAATGATATAAAAAGCATCATCATTATAAAAATCATTAACTTTGTAAAATGACTTTTTGTATGAAATAAAATCTTCCCGCCATCGGTCGAATACATAGTTGCTAAACTGATAAAACCGAGCAATAAAATACAAATTAGTAAAATATAATCAAAATTTCTGAATTTTTGAAAAAATGTAAAGTTATTATTTGTTAGTCTAGTATGCTGATACATCTAAATCTCCAAATATTTTTTATCATTTATTGACTGTCTCATTTCATGTCGATCAATAATAAGTTTAAACAATTTCTTTGCCATAGGAGCAGCAGTTGTGCTTCCATTGCCGCCATGCTCCACAACAACACTTAGTGCATATCTTGGATTAACATATGGGCCATAAGCAATATATAAAGCGTGATCTCTTTGTTCGTAAGGAATCTCAGAAGTTTTTAAATCTAATTCTCTTTCTTTTTCAGTAATTTTTTTAACCTGGGCTGTACCTGTTTTACCAGCAAATTGATATTTTGGATTATCAATTCTTGATCGATAAGAAGTTCCCATTACCTCATTGGTAGAGCCAAACATTGCATCTTGAATAATCTTTATATTTTTAGAATTTGTATAAAGAGGAGTGTAATAATCATTTGGCTTTATTTTTTCTTTATCATCTATAATTATTTTTGGATAAATTTTGTGTCCGCCATTAGCAATTTGTGCTGTCATTAGGCATAATTGCATTGGTGTAGTTTGAATATAACCTTGGCCAATTCCAGTGATAATTGTTTCTCCTAATAACCATCCTTTACCTAAAGTATTTTTTTTCCATTGAGTATTGGGAATTAATCCATCTTTTTCAATTTCGAACAAGTTATCAAAAACTTTTTTTCCTAATCCAAATTTTTTTGCTGTTTCACTTAATTTATCGACCCCAAGTTTCCTTGCTATCTCATAAAAATAAGTATCACATGACATCTTCATTGCGTTTCTAAGACTTACATATCCATGACCTTCTTTTTTCCAGCAATGATAGGTTTGATCATACATTTCGGTTTTTCCTGTGCATCTAACAGTAAAACTTGTATTTATAATTCCATTTTCTAATGCAGATAAAGCTACAATGGGTTTTAATGTTGAGCCTGGAGAATATCTACCTTGCAAAGTTTTGTTCAATAGTGGCTTCATTGGATCATTACGGATTAATTGCCAATCGTCTTGACTAATTCCAAAAACAAACAGATTGGGGTCAAATGAGGGAGAAGAATGCATAGCAATAACCTCACCAGTAAAAATATCCATTACGCATATAGATCCTGCTTTGTCTTTTAATAGTTCATTTGCTAATTTTTGAATTTCTGTATCAACTGTAAGTTTCAGAGTTTTGCCTTTTTTACCTTTTTGAAACTCAAGTTGACTTATTCGTCTACCATATGCGTTCACTTCGTATCTCTCAATGTCATTAGTACCAATTAATTTTTCCTCAAAAGATTTTTCTAATCCGATTTTTCCAACTTTAAGACCAGGTACAAAATTTTTTTTTATTAACTCTGTGTTTTCGATGTCCTGCTCATTTGCCTGACTAACATAACCAATAATGTGAGTAAAATTTTCATCAAAAGGATAATTTCTTGAAATAGAGATGACAGGTTTTACTCCATTTAAATCATACAAATGATTGTTTATTTTTGAAAATTTATCCCAACTTAAATTATTTGAAACTATAAGAGTTTCCCAAGGTTTAATTTCTTTTTTTCTTTTTAGGACTTTTTTGAACTCTGAGTCAGATAACTCTAACAAATCTTTTAGCCTGTAGATAACATATTTGAAATTTTCTACTTGCTCGGGTATCACATGTAGCTGATAAGCCTCAAAGTTACCGGCTATAACATTACCAAAATAGTCGTGAAATTCTCCTCTAACAGGAGCCAATTTCCATTCTCTAATTCTATTCTTATCCGATAGTGTAAGATATTTTTTATTTTCTTTGACTTGTAGAAAAAATAACCTACTTACAATTCCCACCATTATAAAAAACTTAAGTGATCCCGTAATAAACATTCTACGATTAATAGAATTTAATTTTTTTACGTTATCACTTGATGAATTAATCATTTAAACCCTTTAGATAATATTTAAATAAATAAGC
>CABZPS010000029.1 GCA_902527635.1 uncultured Pelagibacteraceae bacterium
CATCTGACGGTAAGTTTAACAACCTTAACGAATTAGTAATATAACTTCTACTTTTTCCAATAAATTTTGAAACTTTATCTTGATCGTATGAAAATTCGTCTATCAATCTTTTATATCCTTGTGCTTCTTCTAAAGGATTTAAATCATGTCTTTGTACATTTTCTACTATTGCAAACTCCAAAGATTTTAAATCATCTGCCTCTGTTATAACCACAGGAATATCATGTAAACCAGCTTTTCGAGCAGCCAACCATCTTCTTTCACCAGCAATTATTTCATATTTAGCAATATCAGAATTTGCTTTTCTCACTATGATTGGCTGTATCACTCCTCGTTCTTTAATTGAATTTGTCAAGTCTTGTAAGTTCTCTTCTTCAAAAATCTTCCTTGGTTGAAATTTATTTGGTACAATATCACTTAAAGAAAGTTTATTAGTTTTTGTCTCAACTTTGCTTTCACCAATTAAAGATGACAAGCCTCTTCCTAACCCTTTTTTAATTTGAGAATTCATTATGCAGCACTCCCAATTTTGTTTTCTTGTGCAATAAATTCGTCAGTAAAACTATAATAGGATTTACTACCTGGACAACTTCTATCATAAATAAGCACTGGTACACCATGAGACGGTGCTTCGGATAACCTTACATTTCTTGGTATTACATTTTGATAAACTTTATCTTTAAAATAACTTCTTGCTTCTTGCTCTACTTGAGAAGATAATTTATTTCTCCTATCATACATTGTTAAAAGTATTCCTTGAATTTCCAATGATGGATTTAGATTAACTTTTATTCTTTCTATAGTCTTCATGAGTTGTGTTAATCCCTCTAAAGCAAAAAATTCTGTTTGAAGAGGAACTAAAAGAGAGTTAGACGATACTAATGCCATGACAGTTAGTAAACTTAGTGATGGAGGACAATCAATAAGCACATAATCATAAAATCCACTAGAATCGTTTAAATAAGCGGTTAATTTAGTCTTCAGAATAAAAGCTCTATCACTGTCTCCAGCTGTTTCAACTTCTAATCCTGACAAATCAACATTTGATGTAATTAAATCGAGATTTTCGAATTTTGTTTTCTTAATCACATTGGAAATGGACATTGTTCCATTTAAAATTGCATAAATGGTTTGGTTTGATTGATCAGTATTAGATAGTCCTAATCCGGTAGTAGCATTTCCTTGTGGATCCAAGTCAATTACTAAAATTTTTTTATTTTTTTGAGTTAAAGCAGATGCCAGATTAATGACGGTTGTGGTTTTTCCCACTCCACCTTTTTGATTTATTATTGAAATTATTTTCACAATTTTTTTTTTTTTATATTCTTAATGTTTATTATAAATGAGTCGTTGCTGGTTATGCTTTTTTTTTCCTCGTAATCTAGATCCCAAATTTTTAAAGTTTCACTCAAAATTTTTTTTCCGCTTTTTCCCATGAATAAAATTATGTTATTAAATTTAATAAAATTCTGATTTATTAAATCAAGAATTATAGGAACTGGTTTAAAAGCTCTGGACATTATAGTTCCTGTTTCAATATTCTTGATTGTAAAAATATCTTTTTGGATGATTTTTGTATTTAAGTTTAATTTTTTTGATACATCCTCTAAAAAAACGCATTTATGATAGCTCTTTTCATAAAGATTTACCCTTAATGAATTTTTGATCTTTTTCATTGCGATTGCTATGACAAGTCCAGGCATTCCTCCACCAGTTCCTAAATCACAAGTTGTATTACTATTTAAATCAATAAATTCAATTATTTGTGCTGAATCTACTATATGTCTTTGTCTTAATTCCTTAATTTCTGATGTTTTTTGGCTTATTATGTTAATTTGCCTATTTTTCTGCTTAATCATTGAGATTAAGCTCTCCAGCTCAAGGCAAGTTTCACGTGAAACATTTAAGACTGGAATTTTTGAGTAAAAATTTAAAATTACATTATCCATTAAGCTATATGCTTAATAAACTTTCTTTTGACATGTGACAACAAAATATATACAGCAGCTGGTGTTATTCCATCAATTCTTAAAGCCTGACCCATAGTTTTAGGCTTAATTTCTTTGAACTTAGCCTTTACTTCATTAGAAAGTCCTGAAAATTGGTCATAATCAATACTATCTGGGATTATTAGATTTTCATCTCTTTTAAAAGCTAAAATATCTGCTTTTTGCTTCTTTAAATATCCTCTGTAATGGGAGTTGATTTCAATTTGTTCATCGATCTCATTACCATAATCCTCGATTTCTGGCCAAATATCTCTAATTTTACACATATCTACCCCCTTTTGAGTTAAAATTTCAACAGCAGTTCTAAAAATACCATCTTTTGCGATTTTAATATTAAATTTATCTGCTTTCGAAGGGGAAATTTGCAATCTAGACATTTGCAAGGATATTTTTTCCAGTTTTTTGAATTTATCCTCAAAATAGTTTTTTCTAGAATCAGAAATTAATCCAATTTTGATTCCTTTGTTAGTTAGTCTTAAATCAGCATTGTCAGACCTTAAACTTAGCCGATATTCCGCACGAGATGTGAACATTCTATAAGGCTCTGCTACACCTTTAGTCACCAAATCATCTATCATTACCCCAATATACGCATCAGATCTATCAAGGATAAAAGGCTCCATATTTTTTAACGAAAGGGCTGCATTCACACCTGCGATAAGCCCCTGTGCTGCAGCCTCTTCGTAACCAGTAGTTCCATTAATTTGGCCAGCAAAATATAAATTTTTGATTTTTTTTGTCTCTAATGTCAAAAAGAGTTCTCTTGGATCAATATAATCGTATTCTATAGCATAACCTGGTCTGATGATTTTAACATCTTCTAAACCATTGATATTGTTGAGTATTTCTTGCTGTACTACCTCAGGTAGAGAATTAGATATACCATTAGGGTAAATTGTATTATCATTGAGACCTTCTGGCTCCAAAAAAATTTGATGCCTAGTCTTATCTGCAAATTTTACAATTTTATCCTCAATTGAGGGACAATATCTTGGACCAACACCTTGGATACTTCCAGAATACATTGCGCTTTTAGATAAATTCTTTTTGATAATCTTATGTACCTTTTCATTAGTGTATGTCATAGAACAAGACACCTGTTTATTAGAACTTTTTTTTGTTAAGAAAGAGAAAAAGGAAGGGTCACTATCAGCTGATTGTTTTTCTAGATTGTCAAAATTAATTGATCTTGAATCTAGTCGAGGAGGTGTTCCTGTCTTCAGTCTTCCAATTTTAAAATTATATTTTTTTAACTCTTCACTTAAACCAGTACTCGGTTTTTCATTATATCTTCCTGCCGGTGTTCTCTTATCACCAATATGGATCAGTCCATTTAAAAATGTACCGGTTGTTAAAATTAACTTGTTACACTTAACATTATTTCCTTTTAATGTTATAAACCCATTTATTTCGTTATTTGAAAAAATAAAACTTATAACAGAATCTGAAAAAATCGTTAAATTACAGTAGTTTACAAGTTTTTCTTGCATAAATTTACGATATAGTGCTCTATCAGATTGAGTTCTAGGTCCTCTAACAGCTGGTCCTCTACTTCTATTTAATAATCTAAATTGTATTCCAGACTTATCTGCAACCTCACCCATAATCCCATCAAGTGCATCAATCTCCCTAACTAGATGACCTTTTCCTAAACCACCAATAGCTGGGTTACAGGACATCTCTCCTATATTATCTTTATTATGTGTGAAGAGAGCAGTGTTAATTCCTAGCCTTGCTGAAGCAGCTGCGGCTTCACATCCAGCATGACCTCCACCAATAACTACCACATCAAAGAATACATCTTTTTTCATAATTTAAATTTATATTCGATTAAAATATTTACAAGACATGTATTATCTTAATTGAAGGGGGAAGCAATCGAGGATAATTAAAAAAGTAAAAAAATTACCAATTTTAGACTTATTTTCCTATACAAAAATCATTAAAAATGCTGCCCAAAATCTCCTCTACATCAACTTTACCAACGATCATACCTAGATGCCTGATTGCCAATCTAAGATCTTCAGCAGCCATATCGAAATCTTTTTTATAATTTTTATTTAAAAACTTTTTTAGATGTTTTATACATTGTACCAAATGTTGCCTATGTCTTTCTCTCGTAATTAAAATATCTTCTTTAGAAATAAATTTATTTTTTAGATTGTTTTTTATTTTGGAAATTAATTTATCTATATTTAAATTATCTTTTAATGAAATTAATACGTGATCAAATTTTGAAACATCTTGATCTAAGGTATTTATTAAAAGATCTGATTTATTTACAACTAAAATAGCGTTTCCTTTAAGTAAATCATTCAAAAAAGGGCTTAAATTAATACTTTTTACATCGACCACTACTAATTTTAAATCAGCATTTTCAGCCCTTTCAAGGGATAATTTTATACCCTTTTTTTCAATTTCATCTTTTGAATCTCTTATTCCTGCTGTATCTGAAATAATTACAGGATAGCCATCTATATTTAAGTGAGCCTCAACAACGTCTCTTGTTGTTCCGGCAATTTCAGAAACTATAGCAACTTCCCTATTTGA
>CABZPS010000030.1 GCA_902527635.1 uncultured Pelagibacteraceae bacterium
TTTTTTTTTTAATATCTTTAAACCTGTGTAACTATCACCTAAATTACCTGTTACATAAATATCATCATTTAATTTTGCTTTATTTCTAAATATAATCTTATTTGAAAACCCTACCGATATTATTGTAAAACTTAACTTATTTGAAAAAACTGTATCACCACCAGATAGATAGATTCCAAATTTTTTTTGTTCTTGTTTAAGTGATTGTGAAACTCGACTTAAATTTGATTTAGTAAAAGTTTTTTTATTTCCCGAACCTGATATAAAGTAATATTTTGGCACAACGCCTTTGCAAATTAAATCAGATAAAGATGATCTAAGTATTTTTTTTATTACTAAATCTGGTTTTCTAAAATCATAAAAATGAGATTTATTAATATAAGTGTCTACAGAAATTACTAATTTTTTAGATTTATCGAAAAAAACATCATCATTTAAATTGAGTGAATTTTTATTACTAATTGATAATTTTGATAAATATTTTCTAATTATATTGAATTCATGCATTAGAATATCTTAATTTTTTTGCAGCATTATCTAATAATGCATTTAAATATTTAGTCTGTGAATCATTTAGAAAAAAATTAGATGCATCAAGATATTCTTTTATAATTATTTTTATTGAAACATTGGGCCTGTATAAAATTTCATATGTTGCAGATTTTAAAATAACTTGAAATATTTTATCCAATTTTACTAGATTGAAATTAACACCCAAATTCTTATCTAATTCATCAATAATTAACTCATTTCGCTCAATAGTGCCTAATACAACATCTTTTATAAATTTTTTAAATCTGTGTTTTGGGAATTCTATTTTGTCTTCATTATTATATAAAATACTATACAATTTTTGAATAATTATAACTCTTGAATTATTTTTTGCGCTGTATCTTGATTTCATTTTTGAGACAACACTGAGACAACGGCCCTTGCAGCCTCAGCTCCCTTTTTTTTTCTCAACTTTGCTTGTTTCATATTAAGGCAAGTAAGAATTGCATTACCTATTGGTTTTTTTGAGTTTATAGATAGGTTCATAATAGCATTAGTTGACGATTTAGATATGAAATCAAAATGTGGAGTTTTGCCTTTAATTACACACCCTAGAGCAATAAAAGCATCAAATCTTTTTAAATATTTAGAAACAGTAACTGGTATTTCAAAAACACCAGGAACTTTTATTATTTTTATTTCAAATGATTTTGGAAGATTCTTTGTAGCACTATTTAATAAACCTAAAGAAATTTCTTTATAATAGTCAGCTATAACAATTAAAACTTTTCTTTTCATTAAATCAACTCTTGTTTGGTAATTTTAATATCAAATCCTTCAAGACCAATCACTTTTTTTGGCGTTTTTGTAATTAATATCATTTTTTTAATCTTTAAGTCTTTAATGATTTGAGCACCAATACCATAATTCCTTATAAGATTATCCTTTCCTTTTTTCTTTAAATTTTTATTTTTAAAACTTTTTAATGTTTGAGTTACAGAATTTAAGTTTGTGTCTTTAATAAATATTAGCACACAATTATTATATTTTTTAAAATACTTTATGGTCTTATCAAACGAATTTGGTAGTTTTTGACTTATTAAATAATTATAAACTACATTTGATGAAATAACTCTAACACGTGGTATAATAGATCTATTTAAAGAGCCCTTAATAAGTGCAAAATGTTCAGACCCGTCCATTAGATTTTCATATATTTTAATTTTATATTTCTGGTTTTTAACTTTAATTTCGGATGTTTTTTTTAATTTAACTAATTTTTCTTTTTTTAAACGATAAGAAATAAGATCTTCAATTTTTCCGATTTTGAGTTTATGTCTACGTGCAAAATTTAAAAGCTCTATACCCTTTGCCATTGTCCCATCTTCATTCATAATTTCACAAATAACCGCTGAGTTATTTTTTTTAGCTAACTTTGAGATATCTACTGAAGCTTCAGTATGGCCTGCTCTAACAAGAACACCACCATCTTTTGCAATTATAGGAAAAACATGACCTGGTGATACTATATCTTTTTTGTTTACATTTTTTTTTGAGGCTAACTTTATAGTTCTTGCTCTATCTTTTGCTGAAATACCTGTTGTTATACCTTTTTTTGCTTCAATCGAAATTGTAAATGCAGTTTGATTTCTAGATTGATTTATAGGAGACATTAAAGATAAATTTAATCTTTTAGCTTGAAGACTATCTAAAGCTAAACAAATTAAACCCCTTCCATATTTAGCCATAAAATTAATATTCTTAGCATTGGTGTCGGAAGTAGACATAACTAAATCACCCTCATTTTCTCTTTTTTCATCATCGACTAGGATGTACATGCCACCTTTTTTAGCAACATTTATTATTGCTTCTATTGATGAATAATTATTTTTTTTCATAAAAATAATTTCTAACGTATTTTGAGAGAATATCTATTTCAACATTGACTAAGCTACCTTTTTTAAGGGATGATAAATTTGTTAAATTATATGTATGAGGAATGATCCAGATTTGAAAACCTTTACTTGTTACCTTTGAAATTGTTAGAGAAATACCATTAATACTTATTGAGGCTTTTTCAATAATATTTTTTCTTTCTTTTTTATTAATTTGAAAATCAAATAAGTAAGATTTATCAATTTTTTTTATACTTAATATTTTTCCTAGAGTATCAACGTGACCCTGACAAATATGACCTGAAATTTTTTGACCGTATTTAATAGGAAGTTCTAAATTAATCTTATCCTTTAATCTAATATGACTAAATTTAGAGCGCTTTATCGTTTCATTTGACAGATAAAACTCCATAGTCTTATTTTTAATTGTTATAAGCGTCAGACAAACCCCGTCACATGCTACAGAAACGCCTATATCTTTAATTCCTAATCTTAGATCTGATTTTATAAATATATTAATACCTTTGGGTCTTTTTAGTATTTTAGTAATAAAACCTTTATTGAATATAATTCCATTAAACATATTAATTTGTATAAATTGTTACTTTATCAGTGGATAATTTAAAATTTGTTTTATATTTATTATATTTTGAATTTAAGATATCAAAAGAAGTAAAATTTACATATTTATCTTTTTTTAATAAATTTTTTGAACTTTGAAACATATAAAATTCATTAAACATTCTTTTTTGAAGAAAACTTTTTGTTAATTTATCTCCCCCTTCTACTAAAAGATTTTTGATACCTAAAATATATAATTTTTTAATAATCTTTTTTAAATCAAAATTTTTATGTTTTTTAGTAGGTTGATTTATTAAAAAAGCCCCTTTTTTTATTAAAAAGTTTTTTTTAATTTTATTATCTGAATTATGAAAAATTACAGTGTTTTTACTTTTGATCGACTTAACAATATAACTTTTTAAATCAACTCTCAAATTTTTATCTAAAATAATTCTTTTTGGAGAAAATTTCATAAATCCATCTAGCCTACAATCAAGTTTTGGATTATCTATATTCAATGTTTTGCTAGTTATCAATATGCCATCATTTTTTAATCTTAGATAATGAGTTAATTTGTCCGAAGTTTTGTTAGTAATTTTTTTTGATATATCGCTATAAATAATTTTATCTTTTGATAATGCAATTTTTCCAGTTATGAATGGCAACTTTTTTTTTCTATTTATGTAATATGATTTATACAAATTTAGTGCTTCTTTTTTTAAAAGACCTTTTTTAACTTTAATGTTGTTCTTTTTTAAAATCGAATGACTTTTTCCTTTCACTTTTACATCAATGTCATCAATAGAATAATAAACTTCGCTAAATTTATTTTTAACTATATTCTTGGTACAAGGAGGAGTTTTGCCATAATGATTGCATGGCTCTAATGTAACATACATTTTAGAGTCTTTTAGGTTCTCAAAACAATTTAAAATTGCATTATGTTCCGCATGAGGTCTACCTCCGTAACCTGTTTGACCTATGGAAATAATCTTATCTTTTTTTACAATTACACATCCGACAGATGGGTTACAACCAGTTAGACCTTTTCTAGCCCTTGCTAAATCTAAAGCAAGTTTCATAAATTTCTTATCTTTTGATGTAAAATTATCTCTTTTTGTAGACATCTATCTTGTCCACAAATTGTATAAAATCTTTTTCTTCTCTAAAATTTCTATAAACTGATGCAAATCTAACATATGCAACTGGGTCGAGTTCTTTTAGTCCCTCCATAACCATTGTTCCAATGGTGCTTGAGGATATTTCACTTTGACCCATTTCTTCTAAAGATCTAGATATACGGCTTATAAATTTTTCGATTGTTTCAACATCAATTGGTCTTTTTTTTAAGGCGATAAAAATTGATTTAGCTAATTTATC
>CABZPS010000031.1 GCA_902527635.1 uncultured Pelagibacteraceae bacterium
GATAGGAATTTTAAAATTGCAAATATTATCAAAAATAGTAAAACAATTTTTTTTTTATTAAGTTCGAGAGTTGTTTATTCACAAAAATTAAATTTATCAGAAAAATCTAAATTAGCACCAATAAACATATATGGGCAGAATTGTTTAAAATCAGAAAAATTTTGCAGAGATAAATTGAAAACTAGATTAGTGATTTTGAGATTATCAAATGTTTTTGGATACGAAATTGGTAAAAAAAAAAAACCATCTCTAGTAAGTATAATTTTGAAAGGAATAAAAAAAAGAAAAATCATATTTGACAATAATTATTATTTGATCAAAGATTTTTTACCGATAAAGATATTATGTTTATATTTTGAGAAATTGTTTTCATTTAAAGTTAAAGGCACTTTTAATGTAGGATCAGGGATCCCATTACCGGTAAACAAATTTGTAAACTCTATTATCAATGACAAAAAAGTAAAAATTATAATTAAAAACAAAAAAAGATTTAAAGATAAAAATTATTGTTTTAATATTCACAAAATTAAAAAATTTACTGGGGTAAAAGTAAACAGAGTTATGCTACAAAAACAATTTTTCAATTTAAAAAAAAAGATAAAACTTAATGGCTAAAAAAATTTTTATAACTGGGGCAGCAGGTTTTATAGGCTCACATCTTTCTGAAAAATTATATGAAACTTTTAAAAATGCTAAATTTGTACTATATGATAAGATTACTTATGCTGCTAACAAAAATTATTTAAGTAAATTATTAAAAAAAAAAAATATCATTTTTGTACGTGATGACATCTTGAATTTTAAATCTCTGCAAAATAATCTTAGTAATGTTGATTTAGCTATAAATGTTGCTGCCGAAAGTCACGTAGATAACTCTTTTGGAAATTCATTAATTTTTACAAAAACTAATACTTTAGGCACGCATTTTTTTTTGGAAGCTTGTAGAAAAAGAAAAGTTAAAAAGATTATACATGTAAGCACAGACGAAGTTTATGGTGAAAATCTTGCTAAACCATATAAAGAAAATCAACTACTCAATCCATCTAATCCTTATTCTGCATCTAAAGCTGGTGCTGATATGATGGTGAATGCATATAAAAAATCGTATAAAATGAATATCATTACTGTAAGAGCAAATAATATTTATGGTACAAGGCAGTATCCTGAGAAGTTAATTTCAAAATCGATTTATAACTTTATAAATAATAAAAAAATGACTGTGCATGGAAAAGGAAACAATTACAGATTTTATCTTTCTGTAAATGATTTCTGTGAGGGAATAATTCAAATAATATTTAAAGGAAAGTCAGGTCAAGTTTACAATATTGCGTCAGAAAAAAAATTTAAAGTTATCGAAATTATAAAAATTATAGCAAAATATTTAAATAAAAACTTTAAAAAAAACATTAAGTTTATCAAAGATAGACCATTTAATGACAAAATTTATAAAATAAATTGTAACAAAATTAAAAGTTTGAATTGGAGCACAAGACATAATTTAGAAGATGATCTTCCTAAAATCTGTAGATGGTACAAGAAAAACATTAATTATTTTAAAAAGTGAAGATAATTTTATTGTCATTTAGTGATTATAAAGGGGGAGCATCGATAGCTGCGTATTCAATTTTTAAATCAATAAAGAAAAAGAATGTATTATTCTTAACAGTTTACAAAAAATTTAAAAACTCTAGAGAAATTTACTCTTCATTAAAAAAAATTTATATTTTTAACTTAAGAGTCATAGAAAAAATCTTAATTTATTTTTTTAGTAAAAAAAAATTTCACCAATCATTGAATATTTTTAACACTTTTACTCAAAAAAAAATATCCGAACTGTCACCTGATTTAATTAATATTCACTGGATTAATAGATCGATGATTTCATTAAAAGAATTAATAGCATTTAAAGAGAAATTAGTTGTTTCACTACATGACATGTGGTTTATCAATTCAACTGAGCATTATTCTATAAAAAAAAAGGGGGAAAATATACTTTCAAAGTATTGTTTAGACCAAAAAAAAAAATTTTTGTATAAAGATAATGTTTATTTTATTACTCATAATAATTGGATGTACAATAAGTTAATTCAATTTCATCCAAAATTAAAAAAAAAAACCTTTATTTCAAAATATTATCCTATCGATACAAATCTATTTAAACCAAGAAATAAAAAAAAATTAAGAATTAAATATAAAATTCCTATTGATAAAAAAGTTATATTATTTTCAGCGCAAGACACAAAAGATGAAAGAAAAGGTTTTGATTATTTTAAAAAAATTTTAAAAATTTTGTCAAAAGATGATAGATTTTATTTCATAACTATTGGAAAAAAATAATCCAAAACTTGAAAATTTTGAAAATTTTAAACATGTGGAATTTTTAGCTAATGATAAAACTTCTGATTTTTATTCTCTTTCAGATGTGTATATATGTAGTTCTATAATTGATAATCTTCCCTTGACGATTTTGGAAGCCTTGTCATCAGGTAATCTGGTTATAAGTTTTAAAAATGGTGGGGCAGAGGAATTATTAAAAAAGATTGGCTATACTTTTAAAGTATCAGAAGTTTATAAAATCGTTAAATTATTAAAAAAAATAGACGATGATTTAATTAAAAAAAAATCAAAACTTGCAAGAAAATTTGCTTTAAAATATTTTAGTTATGAAAATTCAAAAAAAAACTATTTAAAAATATTCGATAAAGTTTTAAAAGAAAAAAAAAAAATAAATTTATTTTATTTTTTTTGCTGGATTTCCTGCATATTTACCTGGTTTTGTAATATTTTTAGTAACAACTGAGCCAGCACCAATCACAACATTAGAACAAATGTTTACTGGCAGGATTGTTGAATTACTTCCTATAAAAACATTTGATTTAATTACAGTTTTGAGCCATCTTTTTTTATTGCCAAAAGCTGGTTTTCCATCTTTGAATTTATCATTAATAAACATCACCCCATGACCAACAAAACAGTCATTACCGATCTCAACTAATTCACATATAAAAGAGTGTGATTGAATTTTAGTGTTGTTACCAATTTTTACTTTTTTCTGAATTTCAGTAAATGGTCCTACAAAACAATCATTTCCAAATTCACACTCATAAATATTTACAGGTTTTATAATTTTAAGGTTTTGTCCTTTTTTAATTTTAATTATTTGTGAATTTAATATCTTCATTTTTTGATTCAGATAATATATAAAAATTCTTTAAAAGTTGTATTTTAATATTTATATTTTTTTTTACTTGAATTAGTATTTTTGTAAAAACTATTAAATTGGTCAAATCTCAATTTAATATATATTATAAAATATATACAAAATAAAATTATAGAAAGTTCACCTAACTGCAGTTTTTCCAAGATAATTCCGTTTAAACAATAGAATAAATGTATAAATATGCAAATTATAACAGCTTTAAATTGCCCATGTTTATTAGAGAATATATTAAAGATAAAGTTTAAATCTCTAGAAAATATGTTTTTCTTAATTTTAATTCTTATAAAATTAATTGATAAAAATTCATAAACAAAAAAAGCCAGAGGCCAAATAACAAATGTCGGTTTCAAAATTTGCTCAACTTGAGATAAGTATGTGGCTAAAAAAGATACAACAAAACCCAATCCCAAACTTCCAGAATCTCCCATGAATTGTTTAGGCAAAATACCAAAATTGAAAAAAAGAAAAACTATCAGGTAAATTATTATTGATACTAAAATGAAATGAATTTCGTTTTGTGCAAAACAAAGAAAATAAATTATTGAAATCAGGGATAACGAACCAAGTAATCCATCAAGTCCATCAAAGTAGTTAAATGAATTAATTAAAAGTAGAAAACATAAAATTGAGAAAGGGACAGAAAAAAAATATAAATCTAAATTTTTATTAAATAAGAAACCTAGTGAATTAATTTGTACAACCTCTACTACAAAAAATGATAATAATATAAATAATAATAATAATTTTGTTAATGGCGTAAAATTTAATAAATCATCTACAAAGCCAAAAAATATAATCAAAATTAAAAATATCAAAAAATAAAGTAATTGATAATTTAGATCTAGAAAAAAAAGATCAAGAATTATTATTGGTATTAATGCAGTTCCAGCTGTTTTGGTGATTTTTTTTTTATGAATTTTTCCTTTATCAGGTAAGTCATAAAAATTAAAAAGGGTAGATACTTTTCTTACAATATATAGTCCAGTCAAAGTGCAAGTTAAAAATATAAATAAT
>CABZPS010000032.1 GCA_902527635.1 uncultured Pelagibacteraceae bacterium
ATTGGAAAAAAAACACCGTCTTCTCTCAAATATTCATTAAGTTGCTCTTTAGTCACACAAGCTTGAACTCTGCAATCAAAATCCTCAGCGTTGACACTTAAAATTTTATTCATTTTTTCTAAACTGATAGTTATTCCCTCTTCATTTCCTACAACATTGCCCTCTAATGATGTTCCTGTGCCAAAGGGTACTACAGGAATTTTATTTTCATTACACAGTCTTAATATTTGAGAAACCTCTTCATTAGTTTCAGGGAACACCACTGCTTTTGATAAAATTGGGTCATAAGTGTCCTCACCTCTAGCATAATTTGTTCTCGTGGACACGGAGGTTGAAAATCTTGTATTAAAAATTCTTTTAAGTTCGGTTTGGACTTGATCATTCATACAAAAGAATATTAATAAAGATTAAGAGAAAAATACAGCCTATTTAGATAACATTTTCTTTATGTTTTCCAATGCTTGTGAAATATTATCTCTAGATGCAGCAAAACTAAATCTAACGTAATTTTGGCAAGTTTCACCAAAAGCTGATCCAGGAACTATTGCAACTCCTGCCTCATGCATAGCCTTCCTTGCAAACTCTGCACCATTCATACCAGTACCAATTACCTTAGGAAATGCATAAAAAGCCCCACCAGGTAAACTACATTCTACACCTGGTAAATCATTTAACCCTTTATAAATTAAATCTCTTCTTTGAGTAAATTTTTCCATCATTGCATCAATTGAGTCGTCTGGTCCATCTAAGGCAGCAATACCAGCAAATTGAGCAGCAGCATTAACACATGAAACACTATTAATTAATAATTTATTAACATGTTCGACTAAATGTTCTGGCCAAAAGCTCCAGCCAAGTCTCCACCCAGTCATAGAATAAGCTTTACTCCATCCCTCTAATACAATTAATCTTTCCCTTAACTCTGGATAATTAAAAAATGTTGGCATTTCTTTTCCATCAAAGATTTGTCTACTATAAATTTCATCGCTAAGTATTGTAACATGAGGGTACTTCTTCAGACCATCAGCTAGAACATCTACGTCTTTTTTTTCAACAAAACTTCCAGTTGGATTATTTGGATTTATTAGGATTAACAGTCGAGTTTTATCTGTTATCATAGATAATATTTTATCTGGATCAAATTTTAAATCTTTATTTTCTGTTAAGTCATATGGGACAGAAGTTGAACCAGTATAATTTATCATTGACTCATAAATTGGAAAAGCAGGTGTTGGATGTATAATCTCTGCTCCTGGTTCACCAAAACATTGAATGGCATAACTCATAGTAGGTTTTCCACCAGGCATAATTAGAATTCTTTCAAAATTAATATCTACATTGTAACGTTTTTTAATCCACCTTGTAACAGCTTGACGACATTCTGGGATACCATTTGACATAACATATCCATGATGTCCATCATCTAGTGCTTTTTTAGCAGCTTCAACCACGTGTTTAGGAGTTTTAAAATCTGGCTGCCCTAATCCCAAATGAATCATTGGCTTTCCTTGTGCCTCTAATTTTTTTGCTTCTGCAAGAACAGTAAATGCAGACTCTGTGCCCAATCTATCTAGACTTTTTGCTAACTTCATAATTACCTCTCTATTTTTTATAGATTAACTTTGAACTATTCAACTCTTTTAAATTTTTACAACCCATTAAAATCATATTTCTATAAATCTCATCGTGCATATTTTTAAGTAAATGTTCAACACCTTGCTGACCCCCTGCGGCCAAAGAGAACAAAAACATTTTACCAAAACTACATGCTTTTGCGCCAGCTGCTAATGCTTTTAAAACATGCGTGCCTCTTCTAATACCTCCATCTAGAATAATCTCAAGTTTATCGCCAACTGCATCTGAAATTGCTTTCACTTGATCAAAAGGTGATCTAGAGCCATCTAACTGTCGACCTCCATGATTTGAGATCATAATAGCAGTACAACCAATATCAACAGCCTTTTTTGCGTCCTCAACTGACATGACTCCCTTTAGAGCAAATGGTCCATTCCATTTTTTCGCACAATATTCTGCTTCTTTCCATCCCATCTGTGGATCATACTGCTCATTAATATATTCAATAACTGATTTTGCAATGTTCGTTCCTTTGTCTGTTTTTTTTTTAACATTTGAGAGTTCAAATTTTTTTCCAGTTAAATAATTAAAAACCCAATTAGGTCTCATTGCAAAACTCATTAAGCTTTTTAATGTAAGTTTTGGAGGTGTTGTAAATCCTGTTCTATGATCTTTTTCTCTGTTTCCAGCCACCAATGTGTCTACAGTCAAACACATTGCATCAAATCCTGATCTTCTTGACCTATCAATCAAATCATCTGTGATTGATTTGTCTTTATGAACATAAAGTTGAAATAATTTTGGACCACCAGAAATATTGGCTATCTCCTCAATAGAGTTGTTACTCATCGAAGACATACTGTAAAAAGTTCCAAATTTTTCTGCTGCTCTTGCTGAGGCTTTGTCACCATCAACGTGATAAAGTCTTTGCATTGCGGCTGGAGAGAGAAAAATTGGCATATCTATTTTCCTTCCAAATAAAGTTGTTGTTAAATCAGGCTTACCAACATTTGCTAACACATTCGGAACTAAATCACATTCATTAAATGACTCTGTGTTTCTTCTTAAAGTAACTTCATCATCTGAACCACCATCTATGTAATGAAAAATTGGTGATGGTAATTTTTTTTTTGCTAAATTTCTAAAATCTTTAAAATTATAGCAATTTTTCAAACTCACTATCCTCTGAATCTTAGATTATTTCTGCTTAAATCACTTATTTTTGTACAGCCCATAAGTTTCATATCACGAACTAGTTCAGCTTTATATTTTTCTAATGCTCTTTCGACACCTGCTTGACCTCCAGCTGCTAAGGCATAAAGATATAATCTTCCTCCTGAACAAGCCTTGGCACCTAATGATAATGCTTTAAGCATATGTGTGCCTCTATGAATTCCACCTTCACAAATTACGTCTAATTTATCACCAACTGCATCAACAATTTCTGCAAGTTGATCAAAAGGTGCTCTTGATCCATCTAACTGTCTTCCACCATGATTTGATACCATTATACCTGTGCATCCTATGTCTACTGCTCTTTTTGCATCTTCTACACTCATAACTCCTTTGAGAGCGAAATGACCTCCCCATTTAGAACAAAGATTTTCAGCGTCTTTCCAATTCATAGATTGATCCAACATAGTTGAAAAATAATTTCCAATTGATGAGTTAACATCGGTACCTTCTTTAACAAAATCTTGTAAATGAGGTAATTCAAACTTACCTTTTGTAAGATAATTAATTCCCCACATCGGTTTAGTAGCAAAACTAAATAAACTTGCTAAAGTTAACTTTGGTGGAGAGGTAAATCCTGTTCTTAAGTCTCTCTCTCTATTTCCTCCGGTAATAGTATCAACTGTTAAAGCCATAACATCAAATTTTGCAGCCTTAGCTCGCTCGAGACAAGAGTCGTTTAGACCTCTGTCTTTATGGAAATAAAATTGAAACATTTTAGGTGTGTCAATCATTGATGAAATTTCCTCAACACTGACTGTGGCTAAAGCAGAAACACCAAACATTGTATTGAATTTTTTGGCTGCTTTCCCAACCGCTCTTTCACCATCATAATGAAAAAGTCTTTGTAGTGCTGTTGGTGAAAGATAAAATGGTAAATCTAATTTTTTGCCAAATATTTTAGTGGATAAATCAACTTCTTCAACGCCTCGTAAAACATTTGGAACCAAGTCAACATCATCAAAAGCACTCGTATTTCGAGCGTATGTAATTTCATCATCAGCCGCTCCATCAATATAATGAAAAATGGGTGATGGTAGCTTAAGCTTAGCAAGTTTTCTAAAATCACCAAAATTATGACAATCTTTTAATCTCAGTATCATAAGGCTTTTTTAGAAGGTTTTAAGAAAATTAAACATATAACTATTTGCCCCAGGATTTTTATCACCTAAGCTTGCATTGTGTGGAAATGATTTTGTAAGATTTAATGCCGAGTAAATATCATTATAATTATTATAACTTAATTCTTTACCGCTGAATTGGATAATATCTGAATTATCATTTTTAGCATATATTGCGGCTTGTTGATGAGGATTTTCTCCATATCTAGTTTTTTTGATTAATTTACCTGAAAAAATATTTTTTGATGGAAAA
>CABZPS010000033.1 GCA_902527635.1 uncultured Pelagibacteraceae bacterium
TATAAACTTTACGTGGATGTGGTGAAAGGTTCAAATCACGATAGTGATATTAAAGTAGATAATTCAAGTTTCATAAAAGCAATTTGGACAATTTTATTAGCTGATTTTACAATGAGTTTAGATAATGTTTTGGGGGTTGCTGGAGCAGCTGGAGATCATTACTATCTACTAGTTTTCGGACTAGTTTTATCTATTGTCTTAATGGCAACAGCTGCAACATTGATATCCAATTGGATAAAAAAGTATAAATGGATAGCTTGGGCTGGCTTGATAGCAATACTTATTGTTGCTATTGAGTTGATTTACACTGATATTAAAATATTATTTTAATAATGTTCTTAAAAAATTATAATTTTAAAAACAAAACTGCAGTTGTAACCGGTGCAGGCAAAGGAATTGGAAGAGCTTGTGCAATAGCTTTAGCTGAAGCTGGTGCAAATTTAATAATTATAAGTAGAACTAATAAAGATTTAAACGAAGTTTCTAAGAAAATAAGAAAATTTAAATCAAAATGTAAGTCTTATACTTGTGATATTACAAATTACGATGAAGTTAAAAAAATTATCAATAAACAGCTAAGGATAGATATCTTAATTAATAACGCAGGAAATAATAGACCAGCCCATTTTACTAAAGTTAAAAAGGAAGATATGGAATATATGGTTAAGATTAATACAATAGCGAGTTTTAACTTGGCCCATCTTTGCGCTTTAAAAATGATAAAAACAAAAAATAGAAAAAAGCTAGGTGGATCTATTGTAAACATGTCATCGCAAATGGGACACGTAGGTGGGCCTATTAGGAGTGTGTATAATATGAATAAATTTGGTTTAGAGGGTTTGACGAAAGGAATGTCTATAGATTTAGCAAAATATAACATTAGAGTTAATACTGTTTGTCCAACCTTTGTTGTAACTCCCATGACTAAAAAGTTTTTGAAAGATAAAAAATTTAAAAGAGATATGCTGAATAATATTCCTTTAGGAAGATTTGCAGAACTATCTGAAGTAGCCTCAGCTGTAGTATTTCTAGCTTCTGATGCAGCTTCAATGATTACAGGAACTTCATTATTGGTTGATGGTGGATGGACAGCAAAATAATATTTAGATTATTTTTTTTCATAATCTTTCTTATCCCTACTCACTCAAACGCTATTGTATTTAAAGGAAAATTTTTACAGGGTCATTTTATTGTGGGTATTACTAACCCTTCAGCAAAAATTATAATTGATAAAAAAGAAGTTAAAGTATCTAAGGATGGTTTTTTTGCTTTTGGGATAGATAGAGATAGAAAATTTGACCTTATCATAACGAAAATTCAAAATGGTAAAAAAGAGAAAGTAGTAAAGAAAGTTTTAAAAAGAAAATATAATATCCAAAGAATAGATGGACTAGAAGAGAGCAAGGTCACTCCACCAGAGTCGGTTTACAAAAGAATTAAAGAAGAAAACAATAAGATAGGAAAAGCAAGAGCAATTAATTCCGACCTACCTTTTTTTAAAAATCAATTCATTATGCCAGTTAAAGGAGTTATAAGCGGAGTTTATGGAAGTCAAAGAATTTTAAACGGTAAACCTAAATGGCCACACTATGGAATTGATATTGCAGCTAAAAAAGGAACTATGATTAAATCATCAGGCTCTGGCACTGTTACAATGGCAGAGAATGATTTGTATTATACAGGTGGGACTATAATTATGGATCATGGACACGGTATTTCAACAATATATTCTCATCTTGAAAGTGTATTGGTTTCAGTGGGTGACAAAATAAATCAAGGAGATGTTATAGGAACGGTTGGATCAACTGGAAGATCCACAGGTCCACATTTAGATTTTAGAGTTAATTGGTTTCAGACTAGACTCGATCCCATGTCTGTAATAAACTAAATTATGCAAACATTAATCCTATTAGCTCTAGTAATTGTTATTGGTTGGGTATTATTTAGACCTTTTAGTAAAAAAGAGCTTAATAGATATAATGATAAAAACTGGCCAGATATGCATTAATAGGTGCACCTGGCAATAAAACGCCCCTCAAAAATTATGATTTTAAATTTTGTATTAAAATATATTGGTTTCTTAGCAGCATTTTGTACGACTGTTGCTTTTTTTCCTCAAGCATTAAAAGTTTGGAAAACAAAGAGTACAAGAGATATTTCTTTATATATGTTTATTATCTTTACTATAGGAGTAGTTTCATGGTTGATTTATGGAATTACTATATCTGATTTACCAATAATTTTAGCAAACGCAGTTACATTAATATTATCCCTATTCATACTAGTATATAAAATAAAATATAAGTAAGGTCATTTTACCTGGCAACAGAACGTACCTACTAATCAATCTAATTCGAATTCCTTAGTATAATCTTTTTTGAGATTTGAATCTTGTTTTGACTTTTCCAAAATACAATTTCCTATGACTAAATAATCCAACTCTGTTCCCATAAAACAATTAAAAGCGTCTGTTGGAGTATTAACTATGGGCTCCCCTCTCACATTAAATGATGTATTAACTATTACTGGGCAACCAGTTTTTTCTTTAAATTTTGATATTAAATCGTAATAAGGTTTATTAGTTTCTTTTGTAACAGTTTGTATTCTAGCAGAGTAATCAACATGAGTTACTGCTGGTATCTCAGATCTTTTGATGTTTAATTTATCTATACCAAAAAGTTTTTTTTGTTCCTCATCCATCTCAATTTTTTTATTAGAACTCACATCGGCTACTAACAACATATAAGGACTATCTACATTTATATTAAACCAGTCAGTTAAATCTTCTCTTAAAATTGATGGAGCAAAAGGTCTGAAGCTTTCTCGATATTTAACTTTTAAATTAAGGTTTTTTTGCATTTTATCTGATCTTGGATCACCTAAAATAGATCTCGCACCTAAAGCTCTTGGTCCAAACTCCATCCTTCCTTGAAACCAACCTATTGCTTTTTCATTTGACAAAAACTCTGCTGTCCTACTTATCAAATCTTCATATTGTATTGTTTCAAAATTCGCCCCTGCTGACTTTAGTTCTTTTTCAATTTCTTCTTGATTGAATTCAGTTCCTAAATATGAACCTTTCATGCCATCATTTGAATTAACAACTCTCTCTTTTTTCTGATCAATATGCCAAAGAGCTAGAGCTGCACCTAAAGACCCTCCAGCATCCCCTGCTGCAGGTTGAATCCAAATATTATCAAAAATCTTTTCCTGAAGAATTTTTCCATTAGCAACACAGTTTAAAGCTACACCACCTGCTAAACATAAATTATTGATATTATATTCTTGACGAATAGCTTTTGCTAACTTGATCATTATTTCTTCTGTTACTTTCTGAATTGAGGCCGCAATATCCATATGAAATTGAGTAATCTTTTCATTTTTTGGATTGCGGGGTTTTTGTCCAAATAAATTATGAAACTTTTCGTTGGTCATAGTAAGACCAGTTGCATAATTGAAATATTTTTGATCTAGTCTGAAAGTTCCATCATCTTTTATATCAACCAATTCTTTTACTTTGTCCTCATGAATCGGATTTCCATAAGGTGCCAAACCCATAAGTTTATACTCTCCACTATTTACCTTAAAACCTGTATAATAAGTAAAAGCAGAATACAAAAGTCCAAGTGAATGTGGAAAATGAATTTCCTTTTTTATCTCTAAATCATTTTTTTTTCCGACAGCTACAGTAGTTGTTGCCCATTCACCAACACCATCAGCAGTTAATACGACTGCTTCTTCAAAAGGTGAGGGGAAAAAAGCACTAGCTGCATGACTTAAATGATGATCTGAAAAAAAAATATTTTCATCAGATTTAAAATTTTCATCATGTTCTTTTAGCTTATTAAATAAAAGATTTTTCTGAAAAAGTTTCTCTTTAATCCATAATGGCATCGCTTTTGCAAATGAAACAAATCCTTTAGGTGCAAAGGCAACATAAGTTTCTAATAATCTCTCAAATTTTAAAAAAGGTTTTTCAAAAAAAACTATTTGATCTATTTCACTCAATCTCATTTTTGAATACTTTAGAACAAATTCAACAGCATGATGTGGATATCTTGGATCATGTTTTTTTCGTGAAAATCTTTCCTCTTGTGCTGCTGCAATAATCTTACCATCTTTTAATAAACAGGCTGCA
>CABZPS010000034.1 GCA_902527635.1 uncultured Pelagibacteraceae bacterium
GAAAGCAATGTTAGGCTTATTAAATTTAAAATCTGGTTCAGTAATTATCAACGGTAAAGATATTTCAAAACTTTCTCCACAAGACAGAGTAAAAGAGGGGATTTCATTCGTTCCTCAAACAAAAAATGTTTTTGCAGGTATGACAGTGGAGGAAAATTTAGAAATGGGTGCTTTCTTAATAGACAACGAATTTAAAGGGACAATTAATGAAATCTTTGACTTGTTTCCAATACTCCAAGAAAAAAAAAATCAATTAGTTGGGGAGTTATCTGGAGGACAAAGACAACAGGTTGCATTAGGTAGAGCACTTATGATTAAGCCCTCTGTATTAATGTTAGATGAACCAACCGCAGGTGTCTCACCTATTGTGATGGATGAATTATTTGATCATATCGTAAAAGTGAAAAGAACTAATGTAGCAATTTTAATGGTAGAGCAAAATGCAAAACAAGCATTAAATATTTCTGATAGAGGTTATGTTCTGGTGACCGGGGAGAACCGGCACTCTGGCACTGGAAAAGAATTACTAGAAAACCCAAAAGTAAGAAGCTCTTTTCTAGGCGGTTAATATGGATTTTGTAAACGCAATTATACTTTTATTAAATTACATTTTTGTTCCAGCTTTAGCATACGGATCTCAACTAGCACTTGGTGCAATTTTTGTAACATTGATTTATGGAATTTTACGATTTGCAAACTTTGCTACAGGAGACATGATGTCTTTTGGGACAATGTTTGTAATTTTATTTACAGTATATTTTCAGTCTGTAGGAATTAGCCTTGGGGTTTTACCCACAGCCCTTTTAGCAATTCCTTTTGGTATTATTTTTATGGTCGGCTACATGTTAGTAATCGATAAATTAGTATTTAAATATTACCGAACAAACAAAAGTCCCCCTGTGCAATTAGCGATGGTAAGTATTGGCGTAATGTTTGTTACTCAGGCAGTGGTTCGTATAATTATTGGTCCTTCAGATAGAAGATTTTTTGACGGAGAAAAATTTTTAATTAAAGCTGGTGAATTTAAGGAAATGACAGGATTAAATGAGGGTCTTGCAATAAAATCTACCCAAGTTATTACAATTATTATTACATTGATTTTAGTTTCAACTCTATTTTGGTTTTTAAATAAAACTAAAACAGGAAAAAGTATGAGAGCATACTCTGATAATGAAGATTTAGCATTATTATCAGGTATCGATCCTAAAAAAATTGTCATGATAACTTGGGTTATAGCAGGTATCCTTGCTACAATTGGGGGTGCCCTATATGGTTTAGACAAAAGCTTTAAACCATTTACGTACTTTAATAATATGCTACCAATATTTGCAGCAGCTATAGTGGGCGGCATTGGTAATCCATTTGGAGCATTCCTCGGAGGATATGTAATCGCTTTTTCTGAAATATTGTTGACATACGCATATAGAAAATTTTTCATGTATGTTTTACCTGAGAGTATGGAGCCAGATGGCCTCATTCAATTACTTTCTACAGATTATAAATTTGCAGTATCATTCTCAATCTTAGTCATTGTATTACTCTATCGTCCATCAGGTATATTTAAAGGTAAAATATTGTGAGAAAAAATTTAAATGTAATTACAGCTTACGGTATAATGATGGGGTTAATTATCCTTGTAGGTATATTTCAGTCTTGGAATATAGCTTTATCAATATTTAATCTTTGTCTGATTTCAGCTGTGATGACTATGGGTGCAAATATTCAATGGGGTTATGCTGGTCTTATTAACTTTGGGATAATGGGCTTTACGGCCTTAGGTGGTTTAGCAGCAGTTTTAATTTCAGTAAATCCTGTTCAAGAAGCTTGGAGCGCAGGAGGATTTAATATTGTATTCAGTCTTTTTCTCATTATAGCAATGGTATTGGTTGTTAGGTATATTTTAAAAAATTATAAGAGATCAAAAAACAGAACTTACATAGTAGCTATTATTATAATTTTAGGAATTGTAATCATAAGATCTATTTCTGAGCCAGGAATTGAAGCTATTGAGGGAGTTGATCCTGCAAAAACTGGTTTTCTTGGTGGATTAGGTCTTCCAATTATTTTTTCTTGGGTTGTCGGAGCTTTTTTTGCAGGTGGATTAGCTTTTGTTATAGGAAAAGTAGCCTTAGGTTTGAGAGCTGATTATCTTGCTATAGCAACTTTACTAATATCAGAAATTGTTATTGCAATTATAAAACATGAAGACTGGTTAACAAGAGGTGTTAAAAATGTAATTGGATTAAAAAGACCTGCACCTTATGAAGTAAATTTACAACAAACAGATTGGTTTATAAATCTTGTTGAAAAATTTAACTCAAGTAAATTAAATCTAATTACTGATTTGACTGAAAGACAAGCAGCTTTAAATCAACTTGTAATCGAGGGATCATCAGTTTTTGTAAAACTTTGTTACTCTGGACTATTTTTAGTTGTAGTAATTATTTTATTAATCTTAACTCAAAAAGCTCTATATTCTCCTTGGGGAAGAATGATGAGAGCTATTAGAGATAATGAGGAAGCAGCTAATGCAATGGGTAAAAATGTAGTTAAACAACATCTTTTAATTTTTGTTTTAGGTTCAGCCATTGTTGGTATTGCGGGTGCAATGTTAGTCACTCAAGATGGATTGTTTACCCCAGGAAGTTATAGACCCTTGAGATATACTTTTTTAATCTGGGTAATGGTTATTATCGGTGGAAGTGGAAATAACTTTGGTGCAATTCTTGGAGGTTTTGTTGTTTGGTTCTTATGGATTGAGGCCGCACCGATAGGTTTGTACTTAGTCAACTTGACTACTTCAGGTTTAGATGACACTCATTTTTTAAAAGTTCATTTAATTGAAAGTGTACCGTATTTTAGATTTTTAATGATGGGTGTTGGACTTCTGGTAATAATGAGATACAGACCAAAAGGTATACTTCCTGAAAAAATAGAAATAAAATAAGATTATGAAATATATCATTACAGGTGCTGCGTTGGCTTGGGCTTTATATATGGCTGATAAATATTTATTTTTTTAAAAAAAACCCCCAACAAATTAATGCTGGGGGTTTAAATTTTAAGATAAATTATCTTTGTTTTTTAGTTTTAAATTTTCCGCCTTTAACTTCTTGCTCTAAGAAAGAACCTTCAGCTTCACCGACGCTAGTAAAAGTAACTCCAGTCGCACCTTCGTAGTCAACTTTTTTACCTTTAGCCAATAAATCTAAACCTTTTTTTAGTTCACCTGGATAAATTTTCGTTCCAGGGCTGTTAGCAACATCCATTACATTTTTTGCAATTGATGCTCTATCAGCTGAGTTACCTGCTTGCATTGCTAAAACGATTAAAGCAGCGGCATCGTAAGACTCACCTGTATATGGACCGGAGCTATCTATACTAGCAGCACTCGCTACTTTAGAGAATACTCCAGCACCTTTTCCTGTTGATCCTGGCATTGAACCAAAAGATTTTCTTAAGTCTTTTCCAAAAGCATCAACTAATGATTGGCCGATCATTCCATCCGATAAAATAAATTTATTAAATGCACCAGAGTCCAAAGAGGCTTGAATAATTCCTTTACCACCTTGGTCTAGGTATCCAATCACAGCTACTGCATCCCCACCTGCTGATGCAAGTGTTGCTACTTCTGAAGAGTAATCTGCTTTTCCATCTTCGTGAGCAGTTACAGTAGTAACTTTAATTCCGTGTGCTTCAACAGCTGCCTTATAAACATCTGCTAAACCTTTTCCATAATCATTATTTGTATAGGTAATTGCAACACTTTTAACTTTTCTGTCTTTAGTAATATCAGCTAGAATTTGACCACCTCTTGCATCTGATGGTGCAGTTCTAAAGAAATATCCTTTATCATCAAGAGTTGTTAATCCTGGTGATGTTGCCGATGGTGAAATCATTACAACACCATTTGGAACCGCAACGTTTGATGCT
>CABZPS010000035.1 GCA_902527635.1 uncultured Pelagibacteraceae bacterium
ACCTCAACCTTTAATAGTTAAAAAAAAAATTATTTCATCTTCTCTGATAAGAAAATACTTGCAAAATGGAAAGCTTAAGGATGCAAACAAACTTTTAAAAAGAAACTGGTCCATCGATGGAAAGGTTCAAAAAGGCAAACAGCTAGGAAAAAAGATTGGTTTTCCAACAGCTAATATTGATATCAATGATTACGTTTTGGCTAAGCCTGGTGTTTATAGTGTCAAAGCCAGCAAAAAGAATAGATCAAATTATATTACAGGTATAGCAAATTTAGGATATCGACCCACATTTAACGGAAAGAAAATACTATTAGAGGTTCATCTATTTAATTTTTCTGGAAATTTATATAATAAGTATTTAAGAGTTGAATTCTTAAAATTTATAAGAAAAGAAAAAAAATTCAAAAATGTAGAACAATTAAAAAAACAAATTAATGTTGATCTTTTAATTGCAAAAAAAATAAAATGAACAAAAGTCAAATAAATTTACCTAAAACAGCTTTTTCAATGAAGGCAAATTTACCGATAAGAGAGCCAGAGATATTGAAACTATGGAAAAAAATTGACCTTTATAAAGAATTAAGAAACTCAAGAAAAGGAGAAGAAAAATTTGTTCTTCACGACGGTCCTCCATATGCAAATGGAAATATTCATATGGGTACTGCTTTGAACAAAATCTTAAAAGATATCATTGTGAAATTCCATCAAATGGACGGTAAAGACTCTGTTTATGTGCCAGGTTGGGATTGTCATGGTTTACCTATTGAGTGGAAAATTGAAGAGCAATACAAAAAAAATAAAAAAAATAAAAATGATGTTCCAATTGTTGAATTCAGAAAAGAATGTCGAACATTTGCAGAAAAGTGGATAGAGGTTCATAAAGACCAGTTTAAAAGGCTGGGTGTTATTGGTGACTGGGAAAATTATTATTCAACAATGAGTTATGAGGCAGAGGCACAAATTGTAAGAGAGTTAGGTAAATTTTTAAAAGAAGGAAGTCTTTATAGGGGATTTAAACCGGTTTTATGGTCAACAGTAGAAAAGACAGCCTTAGCTGATGCTGAAGTTGAATACCAAGATCATAAATCTGATACAATTTATACTTGCTTTCCAATAAAATCATCCAAAATTAAAGAGCTTAACGGTTGTGATATTGTAATATGGACAACCACTCCTTGGACCATACCAGCTAATAAGGCTCTAGCTTACAACGAAAGCTTAGATTATTTGGTAATTCAAATAACTGATGAGGGAAATTTTAAAAATAAAAAGATCATTATTGCAGAAGCATTATTAGAATCAGTTTTAAAAAGTTGTAAGCTAAAAGAATTTAAAAGTCTAAAAAAATTTAAAGGTAAAGATTTAAAGGGCACTATCTGCAAGCATCCATTTGTTAATTTGGGTTATGACTACGATATTCCTATGTTAGAAGCCCGTTTTGTTACCACTGAGCAAGGAACGGGAATTGTTCATTGTGCGCCAAGTCACGGACCTGATGATTTTAATCTTTGTTTAAATAACGGAATAAAAGCAATTGAAACAGTCGATGACGATGGAAGATACACAAAAAATGTTTCTTTGTTTGAAGGTCTACATATTTTCAAGGCCAATCCAATCGTTATTGAAAAATTAAAAGAGCAAAATAAACTTTTGTCAAAAAGTGAACTAGTGCATTCATATCCGCATTCTTGGAGATCAAAAGCGCCTTTAGTTCACAGAGCAACACCACAATGGTTTATTTCCATGGAAAGTCATAAACTCAGAAGTAAAGCTTTAAAAGCGATTGATGATACAACCTTTTATCCAAGTAAAGGCAAAGAAAGATTAAAATCAATGATTGAAACAAGACCAGATTGGTGTGTATCAAGACAAAGAGTGTGGGGTGTACCCCTACCAATTTTTGTTAATATAAAGTCTAATGAAATTTTGATAGATGACGAAGTATTTGAAAATATAGCGAAAATTTATGAAAAAGAAGGTTCGGATTGTTGGTTTGCAGATGACCCTCAAAAATTTTTAGGCGATAAATATAAAGCAGAGGATTTTGAAAAACTCAGTGATATTGTTGAAGTTTGGTTTGATAGCGGATCAACTCACTCTTTTGTTCTAGAGAAAAGAAAAGATCTTAAGTGGCCTGCATCCATGTATTTGGAGGGCTCAGATCAGCATAGAGGTTGGTTTCATTCCTCTTTATTGGAGTCGTGTGGAACAAGAGGTAAAGCACCATTCGAATCTATACTATCTCATGGGTTCGTTGTAGATGGAAAAGGTCTTAAAATGTCAAAATCTCTTGGAAATGTAATTGTACCAGAGGATATTTTAAAAAAGTATGGTGCTGATATTTTAAGGATTTGGGTGGCAGCATCTAATTATGCAGAGGACTTAAGAATAGATTATTCAATATTAGACCAGCATTCGGAGTCTTATCGTAAAATAAGAAATACATTCAGATATTTATTAGGAAATATAAACGATAAATTTGAGGATGTTAATTTTGATGAAATTGATATCGAAAGCTTGCCAGAACTTGAAAAGTTTCTGCTGAATAAAATATATATACTAAATCAAAAATTTGAAATCTGTTTTTATAAATACGATTTTCATAATCTTTACAAAGAATTGTTAAGTTTTTGCACAGTAGACTTATCAGCTTTTTATTTTGATATTCGAAAAGACACTTTATATTGTGATCCAATTAATTCTGAGAAAAGAAAGTCATGTGTTACTGTTTTAAATATTCTGTTAAAAGCTTTGCTTAGATGGTTTGCTCCTATTCTATCATTTACCACTGAAGAAATTCATCAGCTTATATCAAAGAATAGTAAAAGCATTCATTTAGAAAAATTTTTAACATTTCCAGAAAAGTTTAAAAATGAAAAGCTTGAGGAAAAATGGTCTAAATTAATCAAGATAAGAGATATATGTAATATAAGCATTGAGGAAAAAAGAGCTAGAAAAGAAATTGGCTCAAGTTTAGAAGCAGAACTTAAAATTAACCTTAATTTGAAATATAAAAATATAATTATTAACAATGATTTATCTGAGCTCTGTATTGTATCAAAGGCTAATGTTTTTTTTGATGAAGTATCAGATATTTTAGTTGAGACCAAAAAGGCTTCGGGCGATAAATGCCCTGTTTGTTGGAAAATCAGTGTCGAGCCTTGTGAGAAACATTCTAAATAATGGTAAAATATTTCAATAAAAGTTTTTTAATAAATTTTTTTTTAATCTTAACCATTTTTTCTATTGATAGATTTTCTAAAATTTACGTGATCAATTTTCACGAGAAAAATTATGGTTTGGATTTATATAATTCAAAATTTCTTAATATAAGTTTAATATGGAATGAAGGTATCGCTTTTGGCCTTCTATCCTTTAGTGATAAATTTTTTTATCATATCTTAACTTTTTTTATAGGGGTAGTGATATTGATAATACTCTTAATGCTCAATAATAGTGAAGGGATGAAAAAATACTCTCTTTTGCTCATATTAGGTGGCGCTTTAGGTAATTTTTATGATCGAATTTTTTTTGAGGCTGTGCCAGATTTTATAGACTTTCATGTTGAAAATTTTCATTGGTTTATTTTTAATGTATCAGATATATTTATTACTGTAGGTGTTGTATTAATGATTCTTTTAGAAATGTTTTTAGGCAGAAGTAAATTTCAAAATGACAAAAATTAAGTTTATTCTATTTTTAATCTTTACTCTATTTATACTACAGGGTTGTCAAGCCGTTAAGGATGGAT
>CABZPS010000036.1 GCA_902527635.1 uncultured Pelagibacteraceae bacterium
GTGGTGTATCTTTAACTAATGCTAAGAATGTATTGGCTATACCTGGAATTACAAGTTTTAAAGCTTGAGGTAAAATTACAAATATGTGCATTCTCCAATAACCCATTCCTAGGGATTTTGCAGCTTCGTATTGACCTCTTGGAAGTGCTTGTAAACCACCTCTTATAACTTCAGCAACGTATGCTGCTTCAAATAACGAGATAGCTATTATACATCTTACCAATTTATCAATGAAAAAATCTGCTGGTAAAAACATTGGAAACATTACAGCAGACATAAATAATACGGTAATTAATGGAACACCTCGCCAGAATTCAATGAATCCTATTGATATGTATCTAATTAAAGGAAATCCAGATCTTCTTCCTAATGCAAAAGCCATACCTATTGGAAAACAAAAGATTAAGCAAAAGAAGGAAATTATAAAAGTTAATGATAAACCACCCCAAGCGCCAGTTTCTACCCAATTCAAGCCATCTAATTTTCCAAGTTCAATTAACTCTTCGTAAAAAATAAAATATTTCAATAAAATATAAAGAGTAATAGGAACAATTAAGAAATAATAAAACTTAAATTTACTTGGAATAAAAAAACCAATTATTATAGAAAGTATCGCAGCAATTATGCCATATGAAAAATCAAAAAATACTGGGCCTCCTGAAATAAAGAAGAAAATAAACAAAAAAGCAATAAAAGGATAAATCACAACATAGTATAAAGTTAAGTATTTTTTAAATTTATCCGTTGCAAAATAACCAACTGATCCAAGTAAAGCTAACGCAATAAATGATAGATTTATTCTCCATTGTTCCCCGTTAGGATACATCCCGTACATAAATCTTCTCATCCAAACTTTTATATAAGTCCAGCAAGCGCCTGTACCTGTACAAACATCTTTTGAGTCACCTGCAAAGCTAGCATCTACAAAAAACCAACTTAGTGTCGGAGGAATTGATTTTATAATTATAAATATAATTAATAATGATAATATGGCATTAAAATTGTTAGTATTGATATGCTTATTTAGTTGATCTAGTTGTTTAATGCCGCTTAATTCAATTCTTATAAAGTAAAGACCAACAAATCCAAGTATTAGTGGTAAAAAATAACTTAAAAAACTAGGTAAAAAACCTGTTAAGTTCAAACTAAAAAAGGAGTTTAAAAAAACATCTAGAACACTAACAAAAAATAGAAAAGAACCCAAATATAAGAAGGTATTAAGATTAGACTTATCTGGTTTTAAAAAATTAATCTTAGACATTATTTTTCCTGAATTGCTATTTTGTTATTGTACCAATTCATGAATAATGAAATCGCTATACTTAAAGATAAATATGTGAACATTGTAATAGATACTATTTCAATTGCCTTACCTGTTTGCATTAAAGCGGTTCCAGCAAAAACTAGAACCAAATCAGGATATGCTATAGCCGCAGCTAGTGAAGAATTTTTAGTGAGATTAAGGTATTGGTTTGTTGTAGGTGGTATTATTATTCTTAAAGCTTGGGGCATCACTACTAACTTAAGCACCTGATTTGGTGTTAAACCAATTGATGCAGCAGCTTCTTTTTGACCTTTACCTATACCTTGAATTCCTGCTCTAACACACTCAGCTATAAAAGTTGCAGTATATAAAGATAAAGACAATGCAAGAGCTATCAATTCAGGAGGTAAACTTACGCCTCCTTCATAGATAAATGATGTAGTGGCCAATTGCTTTAAAACAGGAACTTCAAATGATAATCTTACCCCACCTATCAAAAAACTTATAAGAGGCAAAATAAAAATTAAACCTACCGATATAAGTAAGACTGGAGTTTGTTTACCTTGTGTTTCTTGTAATTTTTTTGCTTGGTATCGAATTACTATTATAGCAACAATCGCGGCTACTATTGAGTAAAAGAAAATATTAAAATTTTGCCAAATAAAAGCAGGGACATATAAACCTTTTATTGTTAGAAATGCAATTCCAAACATCGCTTCAGCATCTTGTGGAAGCGGTAAAGCTCTCAAAGCAGCAAAATACCAAAAAAATATTTGTAAAAGTAGAGGTATATTTCTAAAAAATTCTACATAAAATGCAGCGAATTTATTTATTAAATAATTAGGTGAAAGCCTTGCAATTCCGACTATCACACCCAGAATAGTTGCAATGATGATACCAATTACTGAAACAAGAATTGTATTTAGTAAACCGACTAGATACGCTCTAAAATATGAATGGGATCCGTCATACTCTATTAAGGAGAATTGAACATCAAAAGAAGATTCTTGTGATAAAAATCCATATCCAAAATCAATACCTCTATTCTCCATATTGACTTGTGCATTATATGTAAAAAAACCAAAGACAAGAACAACAGCTATAACTGTCATTAATTGCGGGCCTATATCTTTAAGTTTAAAATTCACAATTTCGATAATATATGAGTTTTAAAAAAAAAGGGCTAGATAAATCTAGCCCTTTTCAATTATTTATAACTTAAATTATCTTGATGGTGGAACGTATAAAATACCACCTTTAGTCCATAATTCATTTGGACCTCTATCTGGTAAAATACCAGTGTCAGCTATATTTCTCTTATAACTTTCACCATAATTTCCAACTTGTTTGATAATTCTTAAGTTCCACTCATTATCTAAACCGAATGCTGCACCCATTTCACCTTCAGCTCCAACTAGTCTTTTGATAGCTGGGTTATCTGAAGTTTTCATCATGTCAGCATTTGCTGAAGTAATTCCATATTCTTCAGCTTCGATCATAGTATTTAAAGACCATCTCACAATGTCCTCCCATACTGAGTCACCTTGTCTTACAACTGGCCCTAAAGGCTCTTTAGAAACCGTTTCAGGTAATACTAAGTGTTCATCTGGATTAGACATTTTTGTTCTTTGAGCAGCAAGACCCGATTTATCAGTAGTGTATGTATCACATCTACCTGCATCGTATGCAGCTACAACTTCATCAGCTTTTTCAAAAGCTACTGGTTCATATTTGATACCCTTTGAATTAAAAAAGTCTCTCATATTTAACTCAGTTGTTGTACCAATGTTTGTACAAGCTGAGATACCATCTTTGAATTGACTAGTTGAAGTAATACCAGAACTTTTTCTTACCATGAAACCTTGACCGTCGTAGAAATTTACTCCAACGAAAGTAAGTCCGATATCAGCATCTCTTGAAAGAGTCCAAGTTGTGTTTCTTGATAAGATATCTATCTCACCAGAAGTTAAAGCCGTAAATCTTTCTTTGGCACTTAGTGGCGTAAATTTAACTTTATTTGCATCACCTAGTACTGCAGCAGCTACCGCTCTACATACATCAACATCTATACCAGTCCAATTTCCTGCAGCGTCAGCGTTAGAAAATCCTGGAAGACCTTGAGATACTCCACATCTTACAAAACCCTTTTTTTGAGTGTTTTTAAGTGTTTTAGATTTTTTAGCAGCCATAGACTCTGTTGTAAAAGTGAACAACACAGCTACCATAGCAACTAAAGAAGTTAATTGTTTTAAGTATTTAAACATTATTCTTCCTTCTGTTATTATTTATTTGTTAACAAATAATTCAAAACAAAGTTTTGAATATCCTCAATTTAACCATGTAAAAAAACGCTCTTCAAGAAAAAGTTTTTGGTAAAAGTTATTTTAAAAAAATTAAGTCAAGTAAATTATTAGGAAAAAAATATAAAAAAAGTGCATATTGGCGCGCCCT
>CABZPS010000037.1 GCA_902527635.1 uncultured Pelagibacteraceae bacterium
GGTCTCAGAAATACTATAAATTAATGCAGAATTTTCAAAACCATTTTTTTCAATAGCATCCTCAATAATTTTAAACTTTTCATCTAATGTTTGTTTGTCTTTTAAATCAAATACAATCTCAGAAAGAAGATACTCGATTTGATTTTCATTTTTTAAAATATCTTCTCTTAATTTATCAAGGTCAATATTGATATTTTTTGAGTATTTGTCATAGATAAATTGATTCCATATAGCATTTATTGTCATTTTATTTCTTATGAAGTCTGGCTTAATATCAAAATTTTTAAGATAACCCAGCAATTCATTAACATTTGTAAATCCAGTATTAGAATATGTAGAGATTAAAATTCTGTTGAAGTCTTCATTACTAATTTCAATTTTTTGAACAATCTTCTTTAGAGCAATTTCTTTTACTCTATATTTGATTAAAGAATTTCTAGCAATCTCAAATATTTTATCGTTATTCAAGTTACTAATATTTTTGTTTATAGATTTTAAGTAACTGATTTCATTTAAAATATCTACAGTTGTATTAATTTTTAGTAGTATTTTATTTTCATAGGCAAGTACTGGATATTTTATTATAGCTGAAAAAAAAATTATAATTATAATTAAATTGTGTCTCATGAAACTAATTATTTATTGATCAATTTTTTGTTCAAAGCTTGTTAAAGGTGTTAATGTAATACTAAATATTAAATTTTCTGATGGTTTTAAATCTCTATCCTCATAATAAGATTTATTATATTTAACTCCAGCAATTAAGCAGTCATTTTTATATTCATAAACCAAATTATAATATTCAGTTAAATTAATTTTTCTATTTCTTCTTGTATTGAATGTTATGAAGTTTTCATTATTAAATTTTAAAGATGTCTTATTTTCAATAGTATTTGTGTCACCAATGGGCCCATCTTCCTCTATGAAGTTAAATGTTGTGTTGAAATTTTTGTATATGATTGATGTATTTAACGAATTATACTCCAATGTATTTAAATCATTATCTAATATAAAATCATAAGATACATTTATAATGTTTGATAAATCATTGGATATTGATCCAAAAATATTAGGATCTTTACCGTTTAATCCAGTTGATTGAGGTATGAAATTTTCATTCTCATCTCTGTATACGGTTGCAATTTTTGCCTCAAAAAATTTATTTATATCATCTAATTTTGATTTTTTGTATTCAACTCCCATGGTCAGAGATCTTCCTTCTTCAAAAGAGTCATCTATAGCAAGTCTATTTATGTCAAATATTCCATCAACATTTATAGATCTATCACTCGATGAATAATCTTTCATGTCGCCTGGATTTAATCTAAAAGATATTTTTGGAGTCAGATAATTAACTTCATCATCAGTTTGATAGATAAGTGGTAGACTAGTATTGAACTCAATAATACTCATAAGTTCCATTTGGGGGCTAGATTTATATAAGTTATCATTTTTAGCTACAGTGTTTAAGTTTTTTAGATAAAGGTTATATTCATTTTTAAATCCATTTTTTGATATGATATTTGAACTTTGAAAATTTAAATCATTTATAATTTTTGTTCTTAAATTATTAGTATTGTTTAGATCATTACTACCACTAGATTTGAAATTAATTGTTCCATTATTAAAGTCACTAAACAATTGTTTATCAAAATCATAATAAGGTAGTATAAACTGATACCGATCCGAACTTACAAGGTTTAGACTTTCAAAAGATTGAAAGCCAGTCACTAAGTTAAAATTATTGTTATTTAAAATCAATTGGGCTTCAGAATTCAAAACATCATAATCTTTTGGAGTTGTCTTATTTTTAAAAATATTACTATCAAAAATCTTTAAATAAGTATCATTTGAAACTTTTTTGAAAGAGATAAACAAATCACTTTGAGTAAAATTTTTCCAAGCTAAATTTGCGTCAAACTCAGCAAAAAAGTGACTTATACTATTAGCTTTATTTGAAAATGAGGATTGATAACCATCAACAAAAGAAAAATCTAATATCGCAGAAGAATTTTTATTTTTTAATCTATACTCATTTTGAAACATTTTTATATCGCTATCAAATAAAGTAGGTCTGAATGTAAAATCTTTATCATGAGATATTACATGGTAGTAGGGTAAATTTAGAGATGATCCTAAAATATTAGAATTATTCACACTTGGTTTTAAAAAACCAGATTGCCTTTTTACAGTTGGATCAGGATGAAAAAATTTTGGAAAATATAAAACTGGTACGTTATAGATTTTAAGTAAAGCATTATCATATATAAGTTGTTTTTTATTTTTATCGTGTTTAATTTGACTAGCATTTACAACCCAAGGAGGGCAGTCAGTATCGTCATTACAACTCGTAAAAACCCCTTTTTTAATGGTTGTAACATTATTTTTACTTTCTGCAGACGCACCTTTTAGGCGAGGATCATTTTTTAAATTATCAAATATATCTTTTTTTAAATTAATTTCGATATCTTTGGCCACAAAACTTTTTTCATTAAAGTTAAACATTCCACTATCAAAAAATAATTTATCATTCTGAGGTAAATTGAAATTTAAATTTACTAAAATTTTCTCTCCCTTTAATATCTTATCTTCTAGAGAGAAATTGAATTTTTTTAACTCTATATAAGTTTGTTCATCTTCATCAATAAGTGTAGAATTTTTATTTGAACTTAATGACTTCTGATTTCTAAGAAAAATAACGTCTGATGATTTTAAAATGAATCTCGAGTTAATTTTACTTTTGGTTGGTCCTTCACTGATTATTTTTTCTTTATTTCTATCATAAGTAATATTATCTGATGAAATATTATAATCGTTAATAGTATCTTCAATAATAACTTTACCGGTTGCATTAAGTATATTTTCAATTTTCAAATAGATAAAATTATCAGCCTCTATAATAACACCATCATTAGTTGAAATTTGTCCTCTTTTTGAGCCTATAATTTTGTTTCCGTCGTTTAAAATTTGAATTTCAGATACATCAAAGCTAAACTGATCTTGTGCCATTGAAAATTGCATCAATAAAAGCTTTGTAAAAAATACTATTAAGATTGATAAAATTTTATTTTTCATTAAATTTTCTTATTATTATAGAGTTAATTATTGTTAACAATATTAAAGGTATTAAAACTGAACTAAATATATTTATTTTCTCAGTTTTTCCGAGAACATTAAAAAAATTAAAAAAATAATATATGACCACTGAAAAAAATAGACCGATTGAAATTTTGAGTATTGAACTTTTTAATTCTTTGGTGCTGAGCATTATTACACTTGATAGCACTGTCATAAGAACAAGATAAATTGGAAAAGAGATAAGTTTCAGAAGTTGTATATCTATTTCTGTAATAGAATAATTTAAAGACTTATAATTTTCTCTCAGTTGAAAAAGCTCTACTATTGAGAGTGAGGACAAGTTGGAAAATAGATTTTGAATAATAAGGTAATCAAAATTTGTATTAATTTCTAAAGTTTTAAGTTTTTGTCTCCTATTTTTATCAAAAACTTCAGCATTATAGATTATCCATTTTTTGTTCGATATATCTATTTTTGGGCTAACAATATTTCTTTTAATCTCAAAATTATTATTAAACTCTGAGATATAAGCATCAATCAAATAATTTTGATCTATCTTCACTGAATTTATAATTAATATTTTATTATCTAAAA
>CABZPS010000038.1 GCA_902527635.1 uncultured Pelagibacteraceae bacterium
CAATCAATAATATAAAACCAACTGTTGAAGTGCGCTCGAGAAGAGTAGGTGGAGCAACTTATCAGGTTCCAGTTGAAGTGAAAAGCAAGAGAGCACAAGCTTTAGCTATAAGATGGTTAGTAGAGTCTGCAAGAAAAAGAAAAGACAAAAATATGTCCGATAAAATTTTTAATGAACTTTATGATGCTTATGAAAAAAAAGGTGCAGCAGTTAAAAAAAGAGAGGATGTTCATAAAATGGCTGAATCAAATAAAGCCTTTGCGCATTTTAGGTGGTAAATAGTATGGCAAGGACTCACACGTTAAACAAATATAGAAATATTGGTATCATGGCACATATTGATGCTGGTAAAACAACTACGACTGAGAGAATTTTGTATTACACAGGTAAAAGCCACAAAATCGGTGAGGTGCATGATGGTGCTGCAACCATGGATTGGATGGAGCAAGAGCAAGAAAGGGGTATCACAATTACATCAGCAGCCACAACTTGTTTTTGGCAAGATCATAGAATAAATATAATTGACACCCCAGGTCATGTTGATTTTACAATTGAGGTTGAAAGATCATTAAAAGTTTTAGATGGTGCGGTTGCAGTTTTTGATGGTGTTGCCGGAGTAGAACCTCAATCGGAAACAGTATGGAGACAAGCCGATAAATATAAAGTTCCAAGAATTTGCTTTGTAAACAAGTTGGATAGAACAGGTGCAGATTTCTTTAGATGTGTTGAAATGATAAAAGATAGATTAGGAGCTAAACCTTTAGTTCTTCAAGTTCCAGTTGGAATTGAGTCTTCATTAACTGGTGTAATAGATCTAGTTAAAATGAAAGCTCAGATTTGGAAAAATGAAGCACTTGGAGCAGAGTGGGAGTATAAAGATATCCCTGATGACTTAAAAGAAATTTCAAATAAATATAGAACTGAATTAGTAGAGTTGGCTGTAGAACAAGATGAAAAATTAATGGAAAGTTATTTAAATGGTGATGAAATAAATGAAAAAGATTTAATAAAATGTATAAGAAAAGGAACACTGAGTTTCGATTTTGTTCCTGTTTTAACTGGATCAGCATTTAAAAATAAAGGTGTTCAACCATTATTAGACGCTGTTGTAAATTATTTACCAAGTCCTGAAGATATAAGTTCAATTAAAGGAACAAAAGTAGGATCTGATGAGGAAGTTGAAATGAAATTTGAGGATAATTCACCATTTTCTGCTTTAGCATTTAAAGTAGCAAATGACCCTTTCGTGGGTTCTCTAACTTTTATTAGGGTTTACTCAGGAACAATTAAATCTGGAACTTCGATTTATAATTCATCAACAGATAAAGAGGAAAGAGTTGGAAGAATGTTATTAATGCACGCTAATTCTAGAGAGGATATAAAGGAAGCTAATGCGGGTGATATTGTATCTTTGGCTGGATTAAAGAATACAATGACTGGTCATACTTTGTGTAATAAAGATAAACCGGTGTTATTAGAACCAATGGAATTTCCTGATCCTGTTATTGAAATAGCCGTTGAACCAAAAACAAAAGGCGACCAAGAAAAAATGGGTGAAGCTTTAGCTCGTTTAGCTAAAGAAGATCCATCATTTAGAGTTTCATCAGACGAAGAATCTGGCCAAACTATCATTAAAGGGATGGGTGAACTTCATCTAGATATTATTGTTGATAGAATGAAAAGAGAATTTAAGGTTGAAGCAAATGTTGGTGCACCACAAGTTGCATATAGGGAAACGGTGGAAAAGTCTGCTGAATTTGAATACATACACAAAAAACAAAGTGGTGGAGCTGGACAGTTTGCAAAAGTTAAGCTTTTAATTGAACCACAAGAACCAGGAAAAGGTAGATTAGTCGAAAGTGCAATTAAGGGTGGTGCGATACCAAAAGAATTCATCCCTGGTGTTGAAAAAGGAATTGAAACAGTTTCAGATAGTGGGATTCTAGCAGGATTTCCAATGATTGATTACAAGGTCACAATTGTCGATGGTTTACATCACGATGTTGATTCAAGTGTTTTAGCATTCGAATTAGCAAGTAGAGCTTGTTTTAAAGAAGCTTGTACACAAGGTGGTTTAAAACTTTTAGAGCCGATTATGAGAGTTGAAGTTGTAACTCCTGAAGATTACATGGGAGATGTAATCGGCGATTTAAATAGCAGAAGGGGCCAAATAAGTACTCAAGAACAAAGAGGAAATGCAACTGTTATTAATGCTATGGTACCACTTGCAAATATGTTTGGATATATAAATAATTTGAGATCTATGTCTCAGGGTAGAGCTCAATATTCAATGTTTTTTGATCATTATTCAAAAGTTCCTCAAAATGTCCAAGATGAAGTAACAAAAAAAGTAGCTGGCTAACATGGAAAAACAAAATATTAGAATAAAACTTAGAGCTTACGATAATAAGATACTCGATGCCTCAACTGAGGAAATAGTTAATACTGTTAAAAGAACCGGAGCTACTATAAAAGGGCCAATACCTCTACCAACAAGAATAGAAAGATACACCGTGTTAAGATCACCGCATATTGATAAAAAAAGTAGAGAACAATTTGAGTCGAGAACACATAAAAGATTAATTGATATAATTGAACCAACACCACAAACTGTTGAGGCTTTGATGAAACTTGATTTGGCTTCAGGTGTCGATGTGGAAATAAAAATTTAGTTATGAGTGAAATTGCTTTAATTGGAAAAAAAATAGGAATGACAAGAGAGTTTTATAAAACTGGTCAATTAGTTCCCGTTACAGTCTTAAAGATGGAAAAAGCTCGGGTAATTCAAGTGATTGACAAAGAAAAAAGAGGGTATAATGCTATCCAACTTGGCTTTGGCAAAATCAAAAACTCAAAAATTTCTAAACCTTTAAAAGGGTATTATTTAAAAAAAAATACTGAGGCTAAAAAAAAATTAAAAGAATTCAGAGTGGTTGATTCTAGTAAATATAAAGAAGGAAATGAATTTGGTTTAGAAATTTTTAATGATGTCAGATTTGTTGATACAAAGTCAAAAACTATTGGTAAAGGTTTTGCCGGGGCAATGAAAAGACATAATTTTGGTGGATTAAGAGCAACTCATGGTGTTTCGATATCACATAGGTCACACGGTTCGACAGGTCAAAGACAGGATCCAGGAAAAGTTTTTAAGGGAAAAAAAATGGCTGGTCATATGGGTGACAAACTAAGAACAATGCAAAATATTGAAATTATTAAAACAGATCTAGATAATGAACTGCTTTATCTTAAAGGCTCTATTCCAGGTTCTAGAAATTCCGAAGTCTTGGTAAAAAAATCAGTTAAAAATATTGCTAA
>CABZPS010000039.1 GCA_902527635.1 uncultured Pelagibacteraceae bacterium
TGAGTTAAATATATCAGATTTTAATACTGAAAATTGTAAATATACTACACTTAAAAGATCATCACTTATTAATTTTTTAAAAAAGGATTTAGAAAAAGAAATAAAATTTGACCACACTATTTCAAAGATAGAACAACGAGATCAAATCATTAAAATCTCTTTTGAAAATAATGAAATTTATGAATTTGATTATCTAATTATTTCAGATGGAGTCTTTTCAAAGAGTAAAAATCTGTTATCAAAAAATCAAATTGAACCAAAATTTAATGACACGCTAGCAATTAGAGGAATTATACCAAGCTCTTCAAACATGGTTGATAAAAAAAACATCTCATTGTTTTTAGGTTCAAATTTTCATTATGTAATTTATCCGGTGTCTCCTAATGGTGATTTAAATTTTATAGCTGTAATGAAATTCAAACTTTCAAAGGATGAGCAAAAAGATTTTTCATTGTTTAAAGATGACAACTTTATTAGAAAGATTTTAGAAAAAGTTCCTCACTTAAATAAGGAATTTTTTAATAGTATTAATGATTTAAAGATATACCCAGTATTTGTAAGTCATGATTTTTTTGAGGTTAATAATGATAATATTCATCTAATAGGAGATGCTTTTTTTGCTTTTTCACCATCATTTGCTCAAGGTGCATCACAATCAATAGAAGGTGCATATGAATTATTTGAGAATATAGAAAATAATACTGAGAGTAATTTTTTTAGAAATAGAGTTGATAAAATGAATATGGTAAACAATCGCTCCAAATTTAATCAATTTGCTTTTCATTTATCTAATCCTTTAACAACATTGTTAAGAAATATTTTTTTGAAAAGGTTGGTAAAAAATAAAAAGTTTTTAGAGAGCTATCTTGGGAAAATATATAAAAACTAACTGTTAAAAATTAACCTCTGTCTTAAATGATCGATAGGAACTGCATTTCCATTCAAGTTATAATGCCAATAGGTCCATCCATTACAGCTTTCAGCACCTAAGATTGTAGCTGCTACTTTATGGATTGAGCCTTCAGTTTGTGCATGTTTGATACTGCCATCAGCCATAATCTTTGCACTGATTTTCTTTTTATTATCAAAAATAGTGGTGCCTGGTTTAATTATTCCTAATTCAACCAACGAGCCAAACGGTATTCTTGGTTTAGATCTATAGTTCTGTAGAGTATCTAAATAATCATCTTCTATAGGTTTAGTTTCCCTTAATCTTTGTTCAGCAGCTTTAAAATATTTTTTTTCCTTTTCAATTCCGTAATAATTTCTTCCTAATTTTTTAGCTACTGTTGCCGTTGTACCCGATCCTAAAAAAGGATCTAGAATTAAATCATTTTTGTTTGACGTTGCTAATAAAATTCTATGAATAAGAGCTTCAGGTTTTTGTGTTGAATGCACTTTTTTACCATTCTTTTTAAGTCTCTCAGAGCCATTACAAATTGGTATTTCCCAGTTAGATCTCATTTGAATATCATCATTTAAACATTTTAAGGATTGATAATTAAAAGTGTATTTTGATTTTTCAGATTTAGAAGCCCAAATCAAAGTTTCATGAGCATTTGTAAAACGAGTACCTCTAAAATTTGGCATGGGATTTCTTTTGTTCCAAATAACATCATTTAAAATCCAAAAACCTAAATTTTGAATTGTCGTCCCAACCCTAAAAATATTGTGATAGCTACCAATTACCCAGATGGCTCCATTTTTTTTTAAAATTCTTTTACATTCAATTAACCAAGAATAAGTGAAGTCATCATATTTTTTAAAATTTTCAAATTGATCCCATTTATCATTCACCGCGCTAACTTTTGATCTATCTGGTCTTGTTAGCTGACTTTTTAATTGTAGGTTGTAAGGAGGGTCAGCAAAAATTAAATCAAATGTTTCATCAGGAATTTTTTTTAATTCCTTTAAACTATTTCCATTAATTAATTTATTTTTAAAGTCTAGAAACATTTTATAAAACTAAATTAGACTTCAAAAAGATTCATCGGTCAACCTACGATTGAATTATAGAGACTCTACTTGTGCACCAATGATTTAAAACAACAACATCTAGTGTTTATGAATTTCGGTTATTTTTGTTTATTTATAGGTGAGAATGTTTTTCTGTGATGAATTGTGATCCCAAATTTTTTAATAGCTTTTAAATGTTCTTTGGTGCCATATCCATAATTTTTATTCCATAGATAATATTTATATTTTAGACCTAATTTTGAAATAAACTTATCTCGAGTTACTTTTGCTATGATTGATGCTGCAGAAATTGATGGGATTTTTTGATCACCTTTAATTACATATTTTAGTTTATATTCTTTGATTTTTGGCAATTTATTTCCATCAATCAGAACTATTGATGGTTTTTTACTTAAATTAAATATTGCTCTTTTCATAGCAAGCAAACTAGCTTGCAATATATTTTTTTTATCAATTTCTTTAATTGATGCTTTTCCTAAAGCCCACGTTGAATTTTTCATTATATATTTTGCCAAACTTTCTCTTTTATTTTTAGATAATTTTTTTGAGTCCTTTAATAATCTTTTGTTAATTGAATTATTCAAAATTACTGCTGCTGCAAACACAGGTCCTACTAAACTCCCCCGTCCCACCTCATCAACACCTGCAACTAATTTCATTAAATCTTTATTTTTAAATCATGAATTTTTTGTTTAATCATTTTTAGATCTTTCCAAGCGTATTTTTTATTTTCTGGAAATCTAATTAAATATGAGGGACTAAAACTTATCATTATTGGAATAGTGACATTCTTTATAATTATTTCTTTCCACCTTCCTCGTTCATCAGAGATTTTACAATTTAAACCAGTTACAGCCTCCATTGCAGTACTACCCATTAAAACTAATAATTTAGGATTAATAATTGAGATGTGATCTTTTAGAAATATAGAATATCTATTAATTTCATTGGTGCTTGGCCTTCTGTCATTGGGTGTCCTGTAGTTTATTGAGAATGCAAAATAAATATTGTTTATAGATATATTAATAGCTGAAAACATTTTTTTCAAAAGCTCACCCTTTTCTCCTTGAAAAACAATTCCCATTTCCTCCTCTTCTTCACTTGGGGCTTCCCCAATTAACATAATTGGACTATTTATTTCTCCATGTCCAAGAAATGATTTCTTGGCGCCATCCTTTAATTTACAATTTTCAATTGAATTTATTCGAGTTTGTAATTCTGAGAGATTTTTTTTTTTTAAGCTATTATTTTTTGCCTCAACAATTTTGGTGTCATATCTATTTTGTGGCT
>CABZPS010000040.1 GCA_902527635.1 uncultured Pelagibacteraceae bacterium
AAAATTTTTATTTTTACTAATTAGTAATTTCATAACTACATAATTTCATTCTGATCCTCAAGTCGTACTTCTATAGTTTCAGTAGTCAAAACAATATGAGAATTATTATTAAAAATAAGATTTATTTCATAATCATCATTATTTTTCAAATAATCAATAGCAATTAGTTCTAAAACTAAATCTTTCTTTGATTGATCGATGTTTTTTGATCTTACTTTGTCAACGAAGTCAAACCTACAGATACTATTGATTTTCTTACGATCTTGACCACTTTCAATGGGTGTCCTCTCAATAGATAATAAAAAAACCTTATTAAAGGAAAGGTACTTAATATCGGCTACTTTTACTTTCGCCCCCGAGCTACAAGCAGAAATCATTTGTAAACCTTCTTGATCGTTTGCAATAATTTTTGCTAAATATTTGTTCACTTTTTAAGTCTTTTTATTTTAACACCAATTTTTTTCAATTTTTTTTCTAAATCTTCATATCCTCTATCCAAATGATAAATTCTATTAATTGAGGATTTGCCATTTGAAATTATTGCTGCAAGAACAAGTGCAACTGACGCTCTTAAATCACTTGACATTAGCTCTGCACCAATAAATCTTGTATTTCCCTCAATTAAAGCTTTGTTCTTTTTAATCTGAATATTTGCACCAAGTCTTTGAAGTTCTCCAACATGAAGAAATCTATTTTCAAAAATATTTTCAGTAATTGAACTCTTTCCGTTTGCTCTACACATTAAGACCATTAATTGTGATTGCATGTCAGTCGCTACACCAGGCCATTCTTTTGTTTTGATATTTTTAATGGGTTTTATCTTTTCAGGTCCAATAATTGCAATCTTATGGTCATCAATTTTTATTCTTGCTCCAACCTTTTTTAATAACTCAAGCTCCGTTTTTATCATATTTGGGTTAAAATTTTTAATCTCAAGATTGCCTCTGGCAAGGGTTGCAGCTACACAAAAAGTACCCGCTTCAATTCTATCGGCCATAACTGTATATTCAGTTTGATTTAATGTGTCAGTACCCAGAATTTTACATGATCTTCCAAACCATTTAATTTTTGCACCAGCTGAATTTAAAAAATTTGTAAGATCTTTTATCTCAGGTTCTATAGCACAATTTTTCAAAACTGTTCTACCTTTTGCTAAACATGCTGCAATAATTAAATTTTCTGTTGCACCAACACTTATTTTAGGAAATTTTATGAGATTACCCTTAAGTCTTCCATTAGATTTGGCTAAAATGTATCCATCTTTAATTTTATAGCTCATACCAAGTTTTTTTAATGCTGAAAGATGATAATTTACTGGTCTGGCACCTATTAAACATCCTCCAGGTAGAGAAGTTTTAGATTTATGAAATTTTGAAATTAATGGACCTAAAACTAAAATTGATCCTCTCATTGTTTTCACAAGAGAATAACTTGCAAAAGTTTTCATCTTTTTTTTATTAATAATTTTTACGGTTTTTTTATCCTTAGATAAAATTATTTTTGATCCAAGCGATTTTAACAAATTTAACATAGTCTTTATGTCTCTTACTCTTGGTAAATTTTTAATAATTACCGGCTTATCAAATAGTAAAGTCGCTGCGAGAATTGGTAGGGATGCATTTTTTGAACCTGAGATTGAGACTTTGCCCTTAACTTTACAAGGACCATTTATCAGAAATTTATCCATAAATTACTTTTTTATTTTAGCAACCTGAATGGAAGTTTGTCCCTGATATTTGCCGTTTTTCGATTTATAAGTTGTTTCTGGTTGTGTGTCGGATTTAAAAAATAGAAATTGAGCTATACCTTCATTAGAATAAATCTTTGCAGGGTTAGGAGTTGTATTACTTAATTCGATCACAATATTACCCTCGAATTCATTTTCGATAGGAGTAACATTGCATATGATTCCTGTGCGAGCATATGTACTTTTACCAACACAAATACAAAGTACATCTTTTGGTATTTTAAAATATTCAATAGTCTTCGCTAAAACAAATGAATTTGGTGGAATTATACAATACGGTCCTTTTCTCTCTATAAAATTATCTTCAGAAAAGTTTTTTGGATCAACTAAAGAGCTATTTACATTAGTGAATATCCTATATTCATCAGATATTCTTACATCATACCCCATACTACTTAGTCCGTAAGATATTTTTCCTTCAGATACTTGATGATCTAAAAATGGTTCAATCATATTATGCTCTTCACACATTTTTTTAATCCAAGTATCTGGCTGTATTGACATTATTTTGTTTTTTTTTTATTTTTTTTTTGAAAAATTTTTCTTTTTTTCAAATTTTTTTTAAGCGCTAGACTTAAGCGCTCATCTTTATTCTTTGCAATCATTCTTTGTTTGGATTTGTGAGGAAATCCAAAGTTATTGGTTTTGATGTATCCAAGACTTTGTCTTTATTATCATCTTTTTTAGCACCTTCCTTCGCTAATCTTTTAGCTTTTTTTTCAGCTAGCTTTTTCTCTCTTTTAGCTTGCTTTTCCATAAGCTTCGCACTTTTTGTTGATTTATAATCGTAGTGGATTCCCATAAAATTTCCTTGATAGATATAAATCATATTAATCAAAAAATTAAGGCAATAATTTGAAAAAAATGCTTTATTATCAATGTAATTAGATTTGATTTAACTGCTCCTATAGTTAAATGGTATAACGTGTCCATGGTAAGGATAAATTTCAAGTTCGATTCTTGATGGGAGCACCATTAATTTTTATAAAACGATTTTCTTAGAAAAATTGTTGTTAAAACTAAACTAAAGAAAGCTAATATGGGAATGTATATTTCTGGCGAAAAAATTATTTCTTTGATTTTAGGTAATTCTGAATTTTGATCTATTATTTTTTCTAAACCACTACCTATAGAAACCGCTAAGAAAATTTGCGGCACAATACCTATAAGAGATGCAAAGAAAAAATTTCTTGTTTTTACATTAAAAATTGTAGGCAAGATACAACTAAGCTGCCAAGGTATACCTCCAACAAATCTATAAATTAACAAATAATAAAACTCTGATTCTTTGAATTTTTTTTCAAGGTTTTCATATTTATTTAAAAATCTTTCCCTTATAAAATCTTTTAGAAAATAATTTCCAAATATATAAAGAAATGTTGCGCCTACACTTAAGCCTATTACAACTAAAACAGTTCCCAACCACTTCCCAAACATAA
>CABZPS010000041.1 GCA_902527635.1 uncultured Pelagibacteraceae bacterium
CTGAGGAATAAGAGTCTAAAGCATTAGTTGGTTCATCCATAATCAATATTTCAGGATTTTTGATTAGTGCTCTTGCTAACGCAAGCCTTTGTCGTTGACCTCCTGACATATTAGAGCCTTTGTCACCAACAATTGTATCTAGTCCGTCTTTAAATTTATTAATAAATTCCTCACAATTAGTTAATTTAATTATGTCAATGATATCATGCGAGCTTGCTTTGCTGTTTGACAACAAAAGATTTTTTTTAACAGTAGTATTAAATAAAAAAGGATCCTGTGGAACGTAACCAATTAAATTTCTAAAAGAAAATATATCTAAATTATCGAGGTTTTCATTATCAATAAATATTTCACCTCTATTAGGTTTATGAAATCCCATTAAAAGATCAATTAAAGTTGATTTTCCAATCCCAGATTTTCCAATTATCAAAACAAACTCATTTTTATATATTTTTAGATTACAATTTTCTAAAATTAAATTTTCTGGACTATGAGAAAAATAAACATTTTTAAGCTCTATACTTTTTGTTAGGCTTTTTTTAGGTTTATTTTTTAAAAAATTTGTTTCACTTAAAGAAATTCCCTCTTTGCAAAGTCTATCATACTGCTCTAAAGATGGTTGAAGACTCGCAAGACTAAAATCTCCCTTAACTAATTGAGATAAAATAGGAAATGCTGAAATTAAACTCCAAAAAATTCCAGCAAATTTTGACAGATCATTGGTATCTGAATAGAAAAATACAAAAATAAAAGATACACAAACCAACATTATAGGCTGAATACTATTAAGAATAAAAAATTCTGTCGTAATTTTTTTCTTTTGAAAAGACAGATATTCTTTTAAAGGCTCAATAATTCTTGACAAAGAAAAATTCTGCAAATTGTAACCAAAAATTATTTTTATCGCATTAAACGTTTCACTTAGGCTATGAAGAAACTTACTATTGCTTTTCAATGCATAATTAGCCCATTTATTTCCGTATGAGTTAAAATATCTAAAAGGAAAAGAAAAAATTAAAACTAAAAAAAAAATTGTTAAAAAGATTTTCCAATCCAATAAAATTGGGATTATCATATAAATACACAGTCTAAATATAAATGAGAATTGAAGAGCTACTTGGGAAAAACCTTCACTTATATTTTGAATAATTTTTGTAGACGTATTTAAAAGTAATCCAGAATCCTTATCTTCAAAAAATTTTATACCAGACTCTAGAAATATTTTACTAAAGTTTTTTGTGTATTTAATCTCTATGAAATTCTTAATTTTAATAATTTCATTATATACTGCTATTGATAGAGCACTTTTAATTATATTTGACAAAACGAAGAAAGTTAAAAATAGAATAAGGCTTGGCTTTAAATTTAAAAATTCAATGAACTTTAGTATAAATAAAGTAAATTTATTTGGGTTTTTTAAATTAGGGTCAATAATAAAATCAACTAAAGGTATACTGCTAACAACTGCAGAGGTTAAAACTAAAATTTCAATAAAAAGTAGAAAAACCAGAATTAAAAATTTTTTCTTATTTTCAAAAATAATTTTTTTAAAGGGCTTATAGTTTTCAAATGTTAGAATGGACATTTACAGATTTTAGTCATTTATTAACTTTAATTGTTTACAAAATTTACACTTTAAAAATATTTTTTAATTGTTTTTTTGGCTTTTATTAATTTAGCATCATAATTAAAAATAGTGCCTCCAGCTTTAAAAAAAAACTTAGGTTTAATAATCTGATTTTTGAAAGTTAAATTCTTAAGCTCAACTATTCTATTTCCCATTATTACTCTTATATAATCTTTACCAATGTTTACAATTTTACCGTTTAAAAATGAATGGTACTTTTTTTTTGATTGAATTTTAGCATTTTTGATAATTATTTTTTTTCCATTATAGAGGGCATGAGCTCCTGGGTATGGATCAGAAAAACTATTTATAAACGAAACACATTCCTCAGCCTTCCAATTTAAATTTAAAAAACCATTCATTTCAGAGTTCAATCTAGGAAAATAGGTACTTTGTAAACTCTTCTGAATTTTAGTCTTTTTTTTTAATTTGATGAATTTAAAGATATCTTTTTTTAAGTGGTAATAATATTTATTAATTGCATCTATAGGTTTTATATTTTTTTTAATCAAAAATTTCTTTTTTAAAATAACTCTTCCTCCATCAATTTTCTCATTTATTTCGTGAAAACTTATCCCGATGTATTTTTCTTTATTCATTATTGAATAAGATATAGGAGCACCTCCCTTGTAATAGGGTAAATATGAGTCATGAACATTATATAATTTATTCTTTAAATAGTTAATAATTTTACTTTTAAAAATAAATCTACAGCCTATAGATATACCAAAATTAATCTTATGTTGATTTAAAATTTTTATAATTTTTTTCTCATCATATTTTGAAAGATAATAGATATCACATTTAATATTTTTTTTGAGAGGAAATAATCTATAATTATTTAACAATTTTAAATCTCTCTTATCATCCTTATGAGTAATTATACACATATATTCTATCTTATTTTTTTTATAGTTTTGCGAGATATATTCATTTAGGATACTGGTTCCAAATAGACAGAGTCTTAATTTTGATGGTTTCATATGGTAAGAAATAATTATATTAGTTATGCAATAATAATACAAGCTAGATTAAATTCTAAACGGTTAAAAAATAAAATTTTAAAAAAAATATATAGAAAATTTACTGTAATTGAATTCTTAATTTTAAGACTACTAAAAAAATTTGACGAAAGTAAAATAATTTTTGCTCTAGCTAAAGATCAAAAAAATTTTAAGATTAAAAAAATTTTAGACAAGCACAAAATAAAATATTTTGAAGGGTCCGAAAAAAATGTATTTAAAAGATATTTAGACTGTTCAAGGAAGTTCAACACTAAAAATATAATCAGAGTTACCTCTGATTGCCCACTAGTTGATCCTTATTTAATTAAAAAAATGTACACATATTTTAGGAAAAAGAAATTAGATTATCTATCTAATACTTTACCTGAAAAAATTAAGAAATATCCTGATGGAGCTGATATAGAAATTTTTACTATTAAGGCTCTGAAAAAGATGTCTCAGATGAATTTAAATAGAGATGACAAAGAACATGTAACAAA
>CABZPS010000042.1 GCA_902527635.1 uncultured Pelagibacteraceae bacterium
AAAATTTTTGCATTTTTTTTGTCCCAAAAATCTGGTTTTTTAAATTTCATAATTCATTGTTTTACCAAGTTTTATTAAGGTATTTTTAAAAATAATATTACCTAATTTTTGAATTTTCCTGACATTTTCCGTTTTTTTTTTAAAAACTATTTCTTTTGAGAATTGTTTCGGACTGCTTATTTCTTTTGAGATTTTTAAAGATTTAAGAAAATCATAAACCTCACGAAAATTATCAACATTTGGCCCATGAAGTATTTTTGCACCATAGCGTGCGGGTTCTATCGGGTTTTGCCCACCTTTATTAACTATAGACCCACCTAAAAATACAGTAGTTGCTATTTTATAAAATTGTTTTGAGTCTCCAAAGGTGTCGACAATATAGATATCAATGTTTTTAAGATCTTTAATTTTTGAGCTATGACATGTAGTTTTCAAATTTAGTTTTTTTAATTCATTTTCTATTTCTTTTACCCTATGAACATGCCTTGGAATGATGATTGTAATTAAGTTTTTTATTTTTTTCTTAAGTAAAATATGCGTTTGAGCTGCAAATATCTCCTCGTTTCCATGAGTACTAGCCGCTATACAAATTTTGTTTTTTTTAAACTGATTTTGGATTTCACTATTCTTATTGCTAAGGGAAATTTTTTTATCCTCAAAAAATTTTAAATTTCCAATATATTCAATTTTCTTTACACCAAGTTTTTTAAGATACACCATTGTTTCTTTATTTTGGGGGTGAGCAATACTAATTTGACTAAAAACTTTTAAAGAAAATTTTTTTACTTTTAACCATCTTTTGAAAGTCTTTTTTGTAATTCTTGCATTTAGTAGAATTAATGGAATATCGTTTTTCTTAATTGATCTGTACATACTTGGCCAAATTTCAGATTCTAAAAAAATAACAAAATCAGGCCTCCAATAATTAAGAAAAAAATTTGAAAAAAATATATGATCTATTGGTAAAAATTGATGTACAACTTTTTTAAAATTATATTTTTCTAAAATTTTTGATGAACTTAATGTACTTGAGGTTACAAGAATTTGATTAAAAGTATTTTCTTTATCATATTTATTAAGAATAGGTATTATACTCATAATTTCTCCCACGCTTGATCCATGAAACCATATCACTTTCCCTGTGAGTCTTTTTTTGGAAATTAAACAAAACTTTTCTTTAAATCTTATTACGTCTTCTTTACCTTTAATAACTCTAATAAAAATTATTAAAGGTGAGATTAAGATTATTGCAGACAATAATAATTGATAAAAAAAAAACATTTCTATTTTTGAATCTGTTTTTCGTAAAAGTTTTTATAAAGATTGGATCTCTCCAATAGCTCTTCGTGCTTACCGCTTGCTACTACTCTACCCGCATCAATTACATAAATATTATTTGAATTTAATATCGTTGACAATCTATGAGCTATTACAATTGTAGTTCTATCTTTAGTTAATACAGATAATGCATTTTGAATTTTTGACTCTGTATCACTATCTAGAGAAGATGTTGCTTCATCTAAAAGAATGATTGAACTTTTTTTCATCATCGCTCTGGCTATTGATATTCTTTGTTTTTCCCCACCAGACAATCTAACTCCGTTTTCACCTATTATAGTGTCATATTTTTGTGGCAGTAACTCTATAAATTCATCACAATAAGAGAGTTTTGCGACGCGTAAAATTTCTTCATCATTAGCATCTATATTGGCATATTTAATATTATTTTTTATTGTATCATCAAACAAAGTAGTTTCTTGACTTACTAATGAAATATTATTTCTTAGTGACTGAATTTTTGCTCTGTAAATAGATTGATCGTCAATGGTGATGTCACCTGAAGTTGTATCGTAGAATCTAGGAATTAAATTTAAAATTGTTGATTTTCCAGATCCGCTATTTCCGACCAAAGAAGTCATTTTTCCTCCAGCAAATTCTAAATCTATTTCTTTGAGCACTATGTTTTCTTTATCAACATCATATGAAAATTTAACGTCTTTAAAATTTATTTTTGCGTCTTTAACAATCAGAGTTTTAGCTTCTTTTTCATCCTTAATTTTATTTTTGTTGTCTATTATTGGCAAAATTCTAGATGCTGCAGATAAGCCTTGATTTAATACCATATTTAAAGTCGATAATGATCTAACTGGCTGATACGCAAGCATCATAGCAGCTAAAAATGAAAAAAAATTATTTATATCTAATTCATTTTGCATCATTAACTTGCCAGAATAAAAAATTAAAACAGCAATCATTACTCCAGTTAAAGTTTCCATAATTGGTGACATTCTTAAGAAAACAACTAATATTTTTTTATTTTTATCTTTCAATTGCTCAAGATGACGATCTGCTCTTAAATTTTCATAACTTTCTTTTTGGAAAATCTTAATTAGTTTATGATTTTTAAATAATTCAACTAAATAAGTTGTTAAAAAACCAGATTTTTCTTGAGCTTGTGTAGTTACTTTACCGATCCTTTTACCTAAGGTCTTTGCAGATAAACCTGCCAAGGGAATCATTACAATAGATATTAAAGCTAATTTCCAATTTTGTGTAAACATAACACACAATAGACCAATTAATGTAAGAGAGTCTTTAAAGAGTGTTAATAGCGCATGGCTTAGTAAATTTGTTATATGTGTTACATCATAAGTGAGGTTAGAAATAAAATTTCCAGAATGTTTTTTATCTATAGTTTGAGTATCCGCTTTTATCAGCGATTTGGTCATATCAAATTGTAATCTTTTTTTAACCTCTTCTCCAACGCTAATCATTGTTGCTTTTGCAAAATATAAAGATGTCCCTTTTAATGCAAAAGCAATTATAATCATAAAAGGTATTAAAAAAATTAGTGTTTGATCTTTTTCAATAAATATTTTTTTGATAGCTGGATCTAATAACCAAGCTATTGCCGATGTACTAGCTGCAACAACAATAGAAAAAAAAGCAGATAAGATAATCTTATCCAAATAAAT
>CABZPS010000043.1 GCA_902527635.1 uncultured Pelagibacteraceae bacterium
CAAATGTCATGTGATTGTAGAAAAACCAATGTGTTTGAAAAATTTAGATGCAAAAAATATCTTGAGTTTGTCAAAAAAAACAAAAAAAAGAGTTTTTGTAGTCATGCAAAATAAATTTAATACTCCAATTAAAAAGTTATTCAAAGATTTAAAAAATAAAAAATTCGGTAGATTATTACATGGAAGTGTTATTGTAAGGTGGAAGAGAGATAAAAACTACTATAACCAAGCGACTTGGAGGGGTACATGGAAATATGATGGTGGAGTAGTTGCAAACCAAGCATGTCATCATTTAGATTTAATGAGAACTATAATGGGAGATCCAATATCGGTTTACGCGAAAGCCACTAATCATTTAGCAAAAATCCAGTGTGAAGATACAGCTTTAATTCTTTTTAAATTTAGAGGAAATAAAACTGGAATTATGGAAGCTACAACCGCAATGAGACCTCATAATGTAGAAGGTTCATTTAGTTTAATGGGCGCTAAGGGTTCAATTAAAATTGGAGGATTTGCCTTGAATGAGATCAGTTATTATTACCCTCAGAAAAATGTCGATAAAAGAAAGTATATTACAAAGCCAGAAAATGTCTATGGATTTGGCCATCTAGAATTTTATAAACATTTTATATTTTCACTTAAAAAAAATAGAAAATCAGAATTTGAGTGTGAAGAAGCATTTAAAACTGTAAATTTGATTAATGCTATTTATAGATCTATAGAAAAAAATAAAGAAATTTACTTAAATCAATTCACTAATTCTAAAAGACTTGGAATTAATTAAAATAACTGTAAAAACAATTTTATGAAAATTTTTATTACTGGAGTAGCAGGTTTTCTAGGAAGTCATTTAGCAAAAAGGATGCTTGATTTAGGTCATGAAATTGTTGGAAATGATAACTTGATTGGAGGTGATTTAGCAAATTTAGATAAAAGAATTTCTTTTTTTAACACAGATTGTAACAACCTTGATGAAATGAGTAAAATTACCAAAGGATGTGAAATAGTTTACCATTGTGCCGCTACAGCTCACGAGGGTTTATCAGTTTTTTCTCCACATATAATTACAAATAATATTTTCCAAGCAAGTGTTTCAGTAATAACAGCTGCAATAAAAAATAAAGCCAAAAGATTTATTTATTGTTCATCAATGGCAAGATATGGAAACCAAGCCCCACCTTTTCACGAAGAAATGATGCCCAGACCAGAAGATCCGTATGGAATAGCTAAAGTTGCCGGAGAAAACGTTTTGAAAGTATTGGCTGATTTAAATGGAATGGAATGGAATATAGCTGTTCCACATAACATTATTGGTCCTAATCAAAAATATGATGATCCATTTAGAAATGTTGTTTCTATATTTATAAACAGAAACTTGCAAAATAAACCCTCGATAATATATGGTGATGGCAAACAAAAAAGATGTTTTTCATATATTGATGATGTTATCTATTGTTTAGAAAAAATTGCTTTGGATAAAAATATCAATAAAGAGATTATTAATGTCGGTCCTGATGAAGAAGAAATAACAATTAAGGAAGTCGCTGAAATTGTTGCAAACGAAGTTGGATATAATGGGGATCCAATCTTTTTACCAGTTAGGCCTAAAGAGGTAAAATTTGCAACATGTAGCTCAAATAAATCTCGAAAATTACTTAATTATAAAACAAGAACATCTTTAAAGGATGCTATTAAACACACAACTAATTATGTTAAACAAAATGGAGTGAAACCTTTCAAGTACCATTTACCAGTTGAAATAATCAATGAAAAAACACCTTCTACATGGGTTAAAAAATTAATTTAAAGAATAAATCAAGATGAAAATTTCTTTTTTAGATTTAAAAAAACAAATAAACGGATTTGATAAAAAAATATTTAATTCAATTAAAAAAAATATCATTAACTCCACATTTGTAGGTGGAAAAGATCTAATTGATTTTCAAAAAAAATTTTCTAAATACTTAAATGTAAAATTTTGTTTAGGGGTTGCGAATGGTACTGATGCATTGGAAATAGCAATTAGATCTTTAAATTTAAAAAAAAATAGTGAAATAATTGTACCAGCTAATACTTGGATATCAACCGCTGAGGCAGTTATCAATAATAACCTAAATTTAAAATTTGTTGATATCGACGAAACTCACAATATTTGTATTAAGGATTTAAAAAAAAAAATTTCCAAAAAAACATCTGCTATAATAATTGTACATTTGTTTGGAAATCCTGCAAACATAAATCAAATCAAAAAACTTTCTAAAAATAAGTCTATAAAATTAATAGAAGATTGTGCTCAAGCACATGGCTCAGAATACAACAAAAAAAAGACAGGAACTTTTGGTGATATTTCAACTTTTAGTTTTTTTCCATCAAAAAACTTAGGATGTTTTGGCGATGGAGGATGTATAGTTACGAACAAAAAAAGTCTTTTTTTAAAAGCTAAGAAAATTGCAAATCATGGAGGCTTAAAAAAAAATAATCATTTAATTGTTGGTAGGAACTCAAGACTTGATAATATTCAGGCAGGTATTTTAAATATTAAATTAAATTATTTAGATAAATGGATCAGTTTAAGAGAAAAACAAGCAAAATTTTATAGATATAACTTAGATGGTGTGGGAGACATAAAATTTATAAAGCAAATTGAAAATTCAAAAAGCTCTAACCATCTGTTCGTAATTAAAACGAGTAAGCGAAATGAATTAAAAGAATATTTATTGAGAAATGGAATTTCTACAGCTATTCATTATCCCTCACCTTTGCCTGGACTACCTGTTTTTAGAAAAAAACATAAGTCTTATGCCGTAAAAATGAATGCAACTAGATGGAAAAATAATATAATAAGTTTACCTATTGGTGAACACATGGACACATTAAAATTAAAAAAAGTTTGCTTGTGTATAAAATCCTTTTTTGATGCTTAATTTTACAAGAATTTCGTCTTTATATCCAGCTG
>CABZPS010000044.1 GCA_902527635.1 uncultured Pelagibacteraceae bacterium
AAAAGCTAAATTAGCATCAAAGATAAGACAGATTCTTGCTGAAAAATTAGCTTTTACAGCACCATCAATTACAGCAAGTATTCAAGAAGGAGGCTCTTTATATCAAGCACAATTTGAATATGAGCAATATGGTGAATGGCAAGGTACGATTAAAAGAAGAGAGATAACTGGGACAGGAGATGTCTTCATGGAGCATAAAGATAATTGGGATGCTGGTGATCAGATCCTTGCGCAGGCTAAACTCTCAACAAGAAATATTTGGACTGTGTTACCAACACCTGAAGAAACAGACGATGAGTCTGCAGAACAGACTGCACAACGTGAATCATTAGATTATTCTACAGATTGGAATAACTTTAATACTAAAGAAACTAATCTAGATGAGATAGATAGTTTGTTTGATAGATTAGGATTTGAATTAGTTGATTATCATAATTCTACTTCTGAATGCTCTGTTGACAATAATAAAAGAGTTCCAACTGATGTTGGAGAAGATGGTACAGAAGATGAATTAAAGGGAGTAATAAATTTTGTCAGAGGTCAAGACTATTTTGATTATAATGGAAATTGTAATATTACTGAAATAAGAGAGCATGTTCTTGGAGACATTTATCATTCACAACTAATTGAAATTGGACCACCGGATGGTAATACAGATTTCGAAAATAATAATGAAGAAGCGTATTATCGTTCAGTTAAAAATTATCAAGCTTTTAAAACTAAACATGCCAATAGAAAAAATATTGTATACGCAGGTTCAAACAGTGGAGTTTTACATGCAATTAATGCTGAGACCGGTGATGAGGAATGGGCATTTGTGCCACCTTTTATTGCTGGTAAATTTCCAACAATAGTCAATGAGGATTTAGATGGGGCAACAGAGGGAATAGTTGATGGCAATCCGGGTGGAGGGTCTAATGCAATTTTTGGGGTAGATGGATCTCCAGTTGTACACGATGTTTGGATTAAAGGATTAACTGAAGATGGAATACTAGAGGAAACAGAGTCTTGGCATACTATTTTGTTTGTTCCATATGGCAGGGGTGGTTCAGGTTTTTCAGTTCTTGATGTAACTAATCCAATTGTAGAGAATTCTGTGGGACCTCTCCATATGTTTTCAGTTTATAATGATTTCATCAATAACAAAGTTTATATAATGGATTATAAAGGAGAAATTAAAGATGGAGGTTATGACTATAGACAAACACAATTTAATTTATCAGACTCTAGAGAAGCTTTAAGAGCTGATCGTATGTACAATGAAGCTGCTGAAGATGATAATGAAGGAACTGAAACTGAAACTTATACTAACAGATCTGCTATTGATCAATGTAAAGATGACAATGATTATACCACAGGTAAATTTAAAGATGTAGGTACAACGTCTTGTTATGAAGCCAAAGTTTTTAATTTTGATATTGCACTAGGCACTGACGGTACTGTCTTTGGATCTGATACATTTGAGGTTTTTAAAATAGAAGGTACTTCAAAAATGAAGGTGAATTATTCATCAGCAAAAATGGTTGATGGATATTTAGAAATGAAATTTGATGAGAAATTTACTTATAATACCGGCAAAGGCTCTGAAGATGGCTCATCCGAAGGTCAGTCTAGTAATGTTTTTATATCAACTTCTTGTGATCAAAACTCAGGGATTGAGGCTAAATATGATTATAGTAAACTAGGAGAAACTTGGTCCACACCAAGAATAGTAAGGCTGCCTTCTCCGACTTCGACTTCATCTGATGATATAACAACTGATAAATATGTTGCTGTGATGGGTGCAGGAATGTCCAGTAATTACTTATGTGCTGGTTCTGCCGTTTATCTTGTTGAATTAGGCGATATGCTGGAGCCAGGGAAAATTTTTGGTCATGAACAAAATAACGGACCTATCTTAATAGCTGATACGGTACCAACTGAAGTAGCCTCAGAAGACTCAACGACAATCAGAGGTAGTAACATAACAAATGCAGTGCCAACAAATCCAATTGTTATTACCCCAGATACCGCGTTTAATATACCTTGGAGAGGTGCATTAGTTTATGTCAATGATAGAGAAGGAAAAATAACCAAAATAAATTTAACAAATATAAAGACAGATCCAGATTTAGATATTCTTGAGCAGACTAATATGTTTGATCAAACTACACTATTTGATTTAAATGCTAACACAGATAATAAAAGATACTCTTTTTTCTCAATGGATGCAGGCATAGGTGTTACTACTAAAGATTTATGGTTATTTGGCGGGACTGGGAATTTTAATGCACTAGGTGAACGTACAAGCCAGATGGATAACATAATGTACGGCGTAAGAGATGTTGATTATCCAATGTTTAAACATTTAAATGATGTACACATTCCATTACCAAGTGAGGGTACTACTTTTATGAGTATGGCCTTAGAAGGTGCACTTAAAGCAAGATCAATTGATGACGCTGCAGATTGTGCAGATGTTTCAGGAGATACAACTGGAATAAATTGTCCTGACACAGAAGACGCATGGAAAGTTCGTCTTGATGCGAGAGGAGGATCAAATCATACATATCGAAAGGTATCAGCACCTCCAACATTATTTAAAGGTCAAGTTTATTATCCAATCTATGAACCTCCAATTGGTGAAGGAATAAATAAGTGTAATATTGGAAATGCTTATATTTGTGTTGCTGACGATGAGTGTGGAACAAATAATACATATAAATTAATCAAAGGAGCAAGTGCACAAGTAAATGATGCATCATGTTTATTTGTCAGAGAAGGTGTTCTTTCTGAACTTGTAGTATTTGGTGATAAGTTATTTGCTAACGTAGCAGGACCTAGCAAAGATGAGGACACATTGTATTCTATTTTAGCTGCACCAGGAGAAATAATTGGAAACAACAGTGGATGGCGAGAGTCAGGTTTTTAATTTTAAAATAAAAGTTTAGTAATCAAAT
>CABZPS010000045.1 GCA_902527635.1 uncultured Pelagibacteraceae bacterium
TTATAAACTAATAATTAATACAGATAAGTTTAGTCCTTTTACTAAAAAATTTTTTCATAGAAGAATACAAAAAGATTACAAAAGTCTTGCATATACATCAGTTATCCGTCATAAAAAATTAGAAAATAACATCGCTTCTCAAATTTTTACAGCGAAAGGTCCTTTAGCTTTTCTTCCAATATCCAATACGGAAACATCTATTGTTTATTCTTACAATGGTAGAGAAAAACTCAACTTTAGAAAACTAGTTAATAAATTTAACAAATTTTATAAAATTTTGTCTTATCGAAAAGTCTCTAGTTTTGAACTTCAATTAGTCAATCTAAGATCTTATCACTATAAAAATATTTTAGCTTTTGGTGATTTACTTCATAAGATACACCCATTAGCTGGACAAGGTTTTAACATGTCTTTAAGGGACATAGATGAAATTTTGAGACTTATAAGTTTAAAAAAAAAATGGTTTAGATTTAGATAATTCAATTTGTAAAGAATTTGAAAGAAATATGAAACACAAGAACTTTATTTTTTCAAACTGTGTAGATTTTATTTATGAATATTTTAATTTTGAAAATAAGATTAGAAATAACATTTTAAGTAAAACCGTAAAATATTTAGGAAAAAATTACACAATTAATAAATATTTTACTAAGATCGCTGATAGTGGTTTGATAATTTAGAACTATTGTATGGTTGTATTATTATATTGATCAAATGTGTAAGTAGTTAAAATATCTGCTATTTTAGTTTTTCTACTGTTTAAGTTTTTTGTTTCTAAGAGCACTTGCTTCTCCTCTAAGGTAAAAGGTGATGCCATAGCTAAAGCATTTATAGTTTCATCCAAACTTTGACTCTCTAATGCTTTCCAGTTTATAATAAATCCTCTTTTTTCAAAAAGATTTTTTAAATCCTTAAATATGAGTTCCAAATCAGAAAATTTTAGGTCTTCTTTTTGATCCTCTAGGTCATCATAAAATTTATCGAAGTTTATTTCAAATTCACGATATTTTTTCTTTGTAACAACCTCACTTATAAGATTGAATCTTATTAAACCTTTGAGTTCGATTAAATATCTTTCATCATCAGTTTTTTGTAAATTCACGATTTTACCCATGCATCCAACACTGTACAATTCTGGTAGATCTTGATTTTCCTTCTTGATTATTTTTGGCTGAATCATACCAATTAGTTTATCTGATTTCATACTATCATTGATCATGTCAACGTATCTTGGCTCAAAAATATTAAGTGGAACTGTTGTTTTAGGAAAAACTATGAAATTACTCAGAGGAAAAACAGCAATTTTTTTGGGTAAGTCTTTTTTTTTCATAAATAACTATAACACAGTTAATATTGCTTTAACAAAAAAATTCAGCTTAATATACTGTCTCATGTGCGGGCATAGCTCAGTAGTAGAGCGTCTCGTTGACAACAGGTACTCTTTAGTTTTTGCCTCGCAGTTTCTCTAACTAATTTTAATTACAAATGGATTTGGTCTCAGTATGGGATGCGGTTGGTTACAAAAAATTATAATTAATAGGTTTTTTTATTTCTTTTCAAAGGATGATCGCTACTGTCTGTAATCTCTAATTTTTTCCATAAATTGTTAAGTTTTATTTTTGAACTTTGATGAAAACAAAACATGTTACAAGACATTATCTTAGGAAAAACATTATTAGTATTTTGTAAAAAATTATTTGGGTTATATAATGGTGGTAGATGCCAAAACATTACGTATCCCATACGTTTAATCTCTTCTATTAAAGATTTTGAAGTATTTATATCGTCATTTTCTAAATAAAGATAAGGTTTATACATATCTATGATTTTTCTAGATCCTAAGATAATATTAAGCTCTTGACCTTGTGCATCACATTTTATTAATTTTATCGATTTTTTTTCTTCAACTTCATCATAAAACAACTGATCTAAAGTCTTAACATGAACGCTTTCAGAATTTTTAAAATTAAAATTGAAAATTTTTGAGTCTCCATAATTGCTTGTAATGTTTTCATCAAAAGTATTCATATATGCTTTACCTTCTTTTGAGGAAATTGCTACTTTTAAGATTTTGGTATTATTTAGTTCATTATCTTTAATATTTTTCAAAAGTAGTTTATGATTTTGATATTGCGGCTCTATTGCATATACTAAGCCACCTTTTGAAACGTGTTTTGCTAATGGAATTGTATGAGTTCCGATGTTTGATCCCACTTCAATTATATTTTCATTAACAGATAATAATTTTGTTAGTAAATTTACTTCTGCTTCTGACCATTCTCCATATTCTGATAAACTTTTTCCAATATATTTATCGTTTGAGTAATAAGAAAAAATTCCATGTTTAAGTTTTTGTTTTATTATATTACTCATAATTAAAATGTATTATATTAAAGCAAAATACTAAAATTATATTTAATTCTATTACAATAAATATTTATTTATAAGATTTTGAATTTTTTAATTTCAAAAAACTGGAATCACTTTAGGACGCAGTTAGTATTGGATCAATTAATTTTCTTATTGCTTGCATTTATAAAAATCGCTATTTATAATGGTATTTGATTAGCGGGCATAGCTCAGTGGTAGAGCGTCTCGTTGCCAACGAGAAGGTCGAGGGTTCGACCCCCTTTGCCCGCTCCAAAATTTATAATTTATGAAAATTTGTGTAGAAGGTTGGAGAAATATCAATCATTCATATGCAATGGTTAATCAATATCAGCTTCTTCAGCTTTTAAATTTGCCAATTAAATTGAAACATAAAGATATTAAATTTTACAAAGAAAATTGGAACAAACTGGAAAATTCTAATGGCTTTGATGAAAGTTTGAATGATATTATAGACTCTATTCTTTCACCAGATAATGATGAGATTTTTGATTCAACTTATAGAATA
>CABZPS010000046.1 GCA_902527635.1 uncultured Pelagibacteraceae bacterium
AACTAAACTTATTTGTTCTGAGGACGATGTCCAACCAAGAATCAGGCCATAATTAAATGTAACTCCTAAAAAAAGTTGAGGCCAATATGTGTATCTTTTCATCAAGGGATAAGTAAAAGCTAATGGCATAGAGCCTAATGCTAAGATGATTGTGAGTGTGTTGAAATTTATTAAAACAATGAGAGCAATTAAACATAGTACAAGTGCATAAATTAAAGCAACTTTCCAGGAAATTTTTCCTGAAGCTAAAGGCCTTTTCTTTGTCCTTTTTACTTTTTGATCAAACTCTTTATCAAGTATATCATTTACAATACATCCAGCAGACCTCATCAATATAGATCCCATAAAAAATAAACTTAAGTAAAAAAAATAATTATCTAAACTATTTTTAAAATCGTAAGCTAAAGTAAGGCCCCATGCACACGGCCAAAATAATAACATATAACCAATAGGTTTTTTTAGTCTTGTTATTTCAATAAAAATATTTAATTGGTTCATAAATTTTACTTGTAAATAACAGGGGCAAGATTGATAATCAAATTGATTCGTATGAATATAGATTACACAGTCACAGCATTAATGTTCCCAGCCATTCCTTTATTGATGGGAGTATACAGTAATAGGTTTCATACTTTAAGTAATCTGATTAGAAAGTTACACGATGAACATGTATATGAAAAACATATTCCACCTGAGTGGAAAAAACAATTTCTCAATTTAAGTAATAGAATAACTCTTTTAAGGTGGACGATCTTGTTTGCAGCTTTTGGATTTTTATTTAATATGTTGACAGTATTTGCGCTTTATATGGATGAACTTTTACTTGCAAGAATTATTTTTGGTTCATGTTGTCTTTCAATGATAATATCAATAGTATTTTTTATAAGAGAGATACATATATCAACTAATGCTCTAAAACTTCATATGTCTGATATGGATGTAAACGTAGACTAAGGAATTATAACTGCAGGACCTGTCAATAATCTTGCTTCTAAATCCCTATGAGCTTGTATAGTATCTTTTAGGGAATACTTTTTTGATACTTTAACTTTAATTTTATTTGTTAGTAAAGCATTAAATACTTTTTCCGCAGATTCAACGAGCTCTTCTCTTTTAACTGTATAATGAGCGATTGAAGGTCTTGTAAAAAATAATCCTTTGGCATTAATGTCTTTTTTAACATCGATTGAGTCAACGTACCCTGACGCATTTCCAAAAGCTACCATCATACCTCTTATCTTTAGTGTTTCGATTGAACCTTTAAAAGTTTTAATACCAACACCATCATAAACTACGTCGATGCCGTTTTTTCCTGCAATTTTTTCTACCTCTTCAACAAAATTTTTTTCAGAGTAATTTATTATATGATGGCAGCCATTTTTCTTTGCAATTTCCTCTTTACTTTTTGAGCCTACAGTTCCTATCACCTCAGCGCCTAATGAATTTGCCCATTGACATAAAATTTGACCAAGACCCCCTGCTGCAGCGTGATATAAAACTTTATCACCCTTTTTTAAAGGATATGCTCTATGTATCAAATACTCTGCAGTTATTCCTTTTAATGTTATGCATGAGGCCAATTCATCAGAGACTCCATCTGGAACTTTAACTAATTTTTCCTCAGGCATTATTTGCTTTTCTGAATAAGCACCGATAGGCATTGATGCATGAGTTACCCTGTCACCAATTTTAAAAAATCTTATGTCCGACCCGACTTCTTCAATTATTCCAAAAGACTCGAGACCTATTCCACTTGGTAATGGAATAGGATAAAGACCAGTTCTATGATAAACATCTATATAATTTAAGCCAATAGATAAATTTTTAATCAAAACTTCTTTTGGTCCTGGTTTTCCAATTTCTGTATCTTTTAATTTTAAAACTTCAGGTCCGCCAAATTTTTCTATCTTGATTGATTTCATTTATTATTTAACAAAATTACCATTATGATAATCTTGAACAGCTTGTAAGATCTCTGATTTAGTATTCATTACAAATGGTCCACCTCGTGCTATTTTTTCATTAATAGGTTTTCCTGAAATGACTAAGAATTTAGCGTTAATTTTTGCTGATACTTTTAAATTTTCACCTCGTGATAACAATACCAGAGTACTGTCTTTTACTTTAGTATGTTTTTTTTCACCAATTTCTATTTCACCATTTATTAGATATATGAATGAATTGTGAGTCGAAGGAATTTTTAAATCAAATTTTTTACTTTTGTTTAGCTCAACATCAAAATAAATAGGTTCAATGTTATGACCTTTTACAGGGCCTTCTGCTTTTTCAAATTTACCAGCTATGACTTTGATTTGTTTATCTTTATCTTTATGAATTTTCATTTGATCAGCATCAATATAAATATACTTAGGCTTACTCATTTTCAGTTTTGCTGGCATATTAATCCATAATTGAAAACCATGTAATTTACCTTCTTTCATTGTAGGCATTTCCGAGTGAATTATCCCGCTCCCTGTTTTCATCCATTGAACATCTCCTGCCGACATTTTTCCTTCACCACCTGTACTATCCTTGTGCTCAAAGTCACCGGCAAGCATATATGTTACTGTTTCGATACCTCTATGAGGATGGGGAGGAAAACCAGCAATATAGTCCTCACTGTTCTCAGAGCCAAATTCATCTAACATTAGAAATGGATCAAAATAATTAGGCTCCACCCCAATGCTTCTTTTGAGTTTCACTCCTGCACCATCGGACGAATTAATTGGTTTTATAATTTTCTGAATCTCAATTGAACTCATAATTTTTTTATTTATTGTTACCTTTTATAAAAAAGAATAGTCCACTTACTAGTAGAAATATTTGCACACTAGA
>CABZPS010000047.1 GCA_902527635.1 uncultured Pelagibacteraceae bacterium
GATACAGTCTTGTAGTTGTGACTGATAGCCAGAAAATTCTTGTCCAAGTGATAGAGGAGTTGCGTCTTGTAAGTGGGTTCTTCCTACTTTAATTATTTTCCTAAATTTAGAGGCTTTTTTTTTTAAATCTTTATTCAATAATTCTAATGCTGGTAATAATTTTTTTTTCGTTTCAACAGCTATAGCGATATGCATTGCTGTTGGAAATACGTCATTAGTTGACTGAGATTTATTAACATGATCATTAGGGTGAACAGGTTTTTTTGAACCTTTTTTCCCCCCTAAAATTTCAATAGCTCTATTCGCAATTACCTCATTAACATTCATGTTTGTTTGAGTACCAGAACCTGTTTGCCAAACTTTTAGTGGAAAATGGTCATCTAATTTTCCTGCAATTACCTCATTTGATGCCTTTATAATTGCTTTTGAAATATTTGGTGAAATTTGTTTTTCTTTAGCATGAATAATTGCTGCTGCTTTTTTAACAATAGCTATTGATTTTATTAGTGTTGGTCTTACTAGAAATTCACCGATATCAAAATATTTTTTTGATCTCTGAGTTGATGCGCCCCAATATTTATCATTAGGAACATTAATAGATCCTATACTGTCAAATTCTTTTCTTAATTTCATTGATTAATTAGCAATTAATAAATTATTATGAATATACATTATTTTTAAAAAACTTACAGGAGCATTATGTCAAATTTTAGTAAGGTTGGAGTATTCATGAAAACTTTTGGACAAGAAGTTAAAAATAAACCCTCATTTAGCACAGATAAAATCAACAAATTAAGATTAGACCTTATAAAAGAAGAATTGAGCGAACTCACAGAGGCAATGAATAATAAAGATTTATTAGAGGTTGCAGATGCATTAACAGATATACTTTATGTCACTTACGGTGCGGGTCATGCATTTGGTATTAATTTAGATAAGTGTTTTGAAGAGGTTCAAAACTCAAATATGAGTAAATTAGATGACAATGGAAAACCAATTTATAATGAGCATGGTAAAGTAATGAAAGGGCCAAATTATTTTAAGCCAGATCTGACAAAATTTATCAATTAAAATTCAATTTTAAAATCTATTGCAGGAGCGCTGTGCGTTATACTTCCAACAGAAATCCTGTTGACCCCAGTTTTTGCAACAGATTTAATTGTTTTAAGACTAATGTTTCCAGACGCCTCAGTTTCGTAATTTTTTTTTGCAAGTTTCACACCAAGTTTTAAGTTTTTATTATTCATATTGTCAAATAAAACTCTATTAAATTTTAAACCAATAATTGGTTTAAGTTGATTGAGATTGTCCACTTCAACAGTAATTTTTCTTCCTTTTTTATTTTTAATAGCTGAAGAAACTAATCTTTTCATATTTGAACTTGCAACATGATTATCTTTAATAAGAAACTCATCACTAAGATTAAATCTGTGATTGGTTCCTCCACCTAATTTGACAGCATATTTTTGAATAACTCTTAAATTCGGAATAGTTTTTCTTGTGCAACATATCTTACACTTTTTTCCTGCTAGTTTTACAAACTTATTTGTTTTTGTCGCAATACCCGAAATATGAGATAAAAAATTTAAAGCCACTCTTTCTGCTATTAATATGTTTTGAGCATTACCCTGAATTATTGCAACCAGTGATTTTTTTTTAACTAAAGATCCGTCTTTTTTTTTTACGATAAATTTTATTTTTTTATCGATTAGAGAAAATGCATTTTTTGCAAATAATAATCCTCCAATTATTGCATCCTCATTAGCTACTAATTTTGCTCTGATTGTTTTGTTATCTTTTAAAAGACTTGAGGTAATATCTCCCGAAGGATATAAATCTTCATTTAGCGCAAGCTTGACAGTATTTTTAATAAAATTTTCACTTAGTTTTATTTGAGACACAAAACGTTATCTACCAATAGCAACCATTTTTTCTACTGACAATCTAGCTTTATTGATCGTCTCTTGATCCATAATAATTTCACCAGTTTCATTTTCTAAGCAGTCAAGTATTTTTGGTAGAGTTATTTTTTTCATGTGAGGACACATATTACATGGTCTTATAAACTCTACATTTGGGTTCTCGACTTGAATATTATCACTCATAGAGCATTCAGTAACCATCATTACTTTTTTAGGCTGGTTATCTCTTACATAATTAATCATTCCAGATGTAGATCCAGCAAAATCACTTGCTTTAATCACTTCTGGTGGACATTCCGGGTGTGCAATAATTTTTATTCCTGGATTATTTTTTCGGATATTAACAATTTCCTTCTCGTTAAATTGATCATGCACAATACAAATTCCTTTCCAAGAAATTATTTCAACATCTGTTTGTGAAGCAACATATTTTGCCAAATAATCATCAGGAAGAAAAATTACTTTTTTAACCCCCAGTGATTTTACAATTTTCACTGCATTGGCTGATGTACAACACACATCTGTTTCAGCTTTAACATCCGCAGATGTATTCACATAAGAAACAACTGGCACACCTGGATATTTTTCTTTGAGTAATCTTACATCTTTACCAGTAATTGAGGAAGATAATGAGCATCCTGCTTTCATGTCTGGTAACAAAACTTTTTTATTTGGACTCATTAACTTTGCAGTTTCAGCCATAAAGTGAACACCTGCCATTACAATTATATTTGCAGAAGTTTTTGATGCTTCAACAGCTAATGCAAGAGAGTCAGCTGAAAAATCTGCTATGCCGTGGTAAATTTCTGGAGTTTGATAATTATGAGCAAGAATAACTGCATTTTTTTCTTTTTTAAGTTTATTGATTTTGTGTATATAAGGAG
>CABZPS010000048.1 GCA_902527635.1 uncultured Pelagibacteraceae bacterium
TTTAGATATCAGCAACAAAATTAAAAATGATAAAAAATGCTTAAATCTAATAGTTTCTAAGTCAGGTGAAACAGTAGAAACTATTGTTAACTCAAATTTAATCATTAAAAGAAAAGATAAAAATTTATTTATTACAGAAAACAAAGACAATTATTTATATAGACTTGCTTTAAAATTGAAGGCAGAGGTAATATATCATAATAACTTTATTGGTGGAAGATATTCAGTTTTATCAGAAACAGGAATGCTTCCAGCTGAGCTTATGGGCTTAGATGTTAAAAAATTCAGACAATTAAATAATTTAATTAAAAATAAAAAATTTTTTAATTCTTTAATTAGAAATGTAAGTTCAATTATTCATTTCATTAAAAGAAAAAAATATAATTCAGTAATCATAAATTATGATAAAAGTTCAGAGAGCCTATTTTTTTGGTATCAACAGTTAGTTGCAGAAAGTATAGGAAAAAACAAAAAAGGTTTGTTACCAATAGTATCCAATATGCCAAAAGATAACCATAGTGTTATGCAGCTTTACTTGGATGGATTTAAAAATAACTTTTTTACAACTTTTTTTGTTCATTCAAAAAATTCATCTAAAATCATCAATGAGAACGTTCTTGATTCAAAAAAATTTTTAAAAAATAAAAGAGTACTAGATGTGACATATGCTCAAAAAAAAGCTACAGAAATTGTTTTTAAAAAAAAAGGAATACCTTTTAGGAGTTTTGAAATTTTCAAAAGAGATGAAAAAACTCTAGGAGAACTGTTTAACTTTTTTATTTTAGAAACTATTTTGTTAGGTCAGGCAATAAAAGTAAATCCATATGATCAACCAGCCGTAGAGCTAATTAAAAAAGAAACTAAAAAAATTTTACTTTAAGATACCGAATAAAATTTTTGAAATACCATAAGTTTTTTCCTCTAAAATATTTAAATTCTCAGAATATTTTTCATTGTCTTTTTTATTTCTATGAATGATTATGATTCCATTTTCATTAAGCAACTTTATGTCAAAGATTTTATCAATCACTGCCGATATATTTTTATCTTTATAAGGCGGATCTAAAAAAATGATATCATAGCAATTTTTTTTCAGATAAAGTCCAGTAAAAATATCTTGGTTAACTATTTCATACTTTTTATACAATTCTAAATTAGCTAAATTTTTTTCTAATATAGGTAAAACTCCGCTATAATTCTCAACAAAAGTGACATGTTTTGCACCATTAGACAAGCATTCAATCCCAAATGATCCAACACCAGCAAATAAATCTAAAATTAAAGAATTTTTTATTCTAATATCAAATTTGTTAGAATGCTTAAGTATATTGAAAATTGATTCTTTCGTTAAATCTTTAAGTGGTCTAGTTTTAACATCATTAGGTGTTAATATCTTTCTACCTTTAAAGTTTCCAGAAATAATTCTCATTTATCTATTACTTTGAAACCAATATCTTTACGGTAAAAACCACCAGTCCAATTTAATTTATTTAAGTATCTGTTTATGTTTTCTCTAGCATTAATAAATTCATTTGATAAACAGACAAAATTTAATACCCTTCCTCCAATAGAAAAAATTTTTCCTTCTCTTTCAAGAGTTCCAGCATGAAATAGGTAATCTCCATAATTTAATTTAATTTTCTCGAGATTTTCTATTTCGACTTCTTTTTTATAATTTTCTGGATAGCCTTTTGAGCACAAAACAACACATAAACTTTTTTTATCACTCCATTTAATTTCAGTTTCTTGTAATTTTTTGTTGCAACAAGCCAAAAATATTTCACAAATATCAGTTTTTAACTTTGGCAGAATTGTTTGACATTCTGGATCACCCATTCTCACATTATATTCGATAAGGTATGGCTCATTATCAACTATCATTAACCCTGCATATAAAAAACCTTTGTATTCAGTCCCAAGATCTTTTAAAGCTTTTAAAGTTGGTTTTATAATTTTACTTAATATTTTTTTTTCTAACTGTTTTTCAATTAATCTAGAGGGTGAATAGGCACCCATCCCTCCCGTATTTTTTCCTTTATCGCCCTCTAAAACCCTTTTATGATCCTGGGCTGTATCAAAATTTTTGATTGAAATTCCATCACTAATAACAAAAAAACTCATTTCCTCACCTTTTAGAAATTCCTCAATCAATACATTGTTAGCTATGCCGAATTTTCCGTCAAATATTTCTTTAACAGCGTTATAAGACTCATTAAGATTTTCACATATATAAACTCCCTTGCCTGAGGCTAAATTATCAGCTTTTATAACTATGGGATGATTAGATTTTTTTAAGAAATTATTAGCTTCTTGATTATTTTTGAATACCCCAAATTTTGCAGACGGAATATTATATTTTTCACAAATTCTTTTTGTAAAAATTTTGGAACCCTCAAGTTTAGATGCTAATTTGTTTGGACCGAAAACTTTAATTTTAAATTTTTCTAAATAATCCACCAAGCCATCTACTAATGGTTTTTCTGGACCTACTATTACCAGTTCAATCTTACTCATTAAAATATAATCTTTAAAACCTTCAAAGTCATTTGTATCTATTTCAACATTGATTGCTATTTTTGCTGTTCCAGCATTTCCAGGAAAACAATACAATTTTTTTATTTTTTTAGAACGGTTTAAGAGTTCACATATAGCATGTTCTCTACCACCACTTCCTATAACGCCTACTATCATGTATAAGTATATAAACTAAAAATGATAAAAAAATTAGCAAAAATAAAATATTTACCAAATAATTATCAAGTAATCGAGC
>CABZPS010000049.1 GCA_902527635.1 uncultured Pelagibacteraceae bacterium
AGCGCAAATGTTGAGCTAGATATACCTGAGGATGGTATATCTCCAGGTCAAGCGTGTGTTTTTTACAACAAAGACCCTTTGGGTTATAAAGTTTTAGGAGGTGGTTGGATAAAATAATAAGCTATTTTTTCTTATTCTTTTTTCGAGCTCTTCTCTTTTTAGAACCCATTTTTCTTCTGCCTCTATGTTTCTTTGGGTAACTCATTAAATCCTTTTCATTAATTTATTGAATTTTTCATATGGATATAGCATTGTCAACTTATCATATCAAATTTTTTATGGTTAAATCTTTTAAAACATTCTTAAAGCACACATCAAAAGATTTTCATAATCAATCAGTAAACCCCCCTGTGGTAAGAGCTTCAACAATTATCTTTAAGTCAATGCAACACATAAGAAAGACACAAGTTAAAGACCAAAAAAAACCTACAGGCGGTCACTTTGATTATGGAAGACAAGGAACATCAACAACTTATATATTACAGAGAATATTGACTAAGCTTGAAGATAGTTATCACGTTTTCACAACTCCCACAGGTTTTGGATCAGTTTTTTTAGCTATATTCAGTGTCGTTAGACCTGGAGATCAAATGTTAGTTGCTGACCCTGTTTATAGTCCAACAAGAATTCTTACAGAAAACTATTTAAAAGAATTTAATGTAAGAACTGTTTTTTACAATCCTCATGATTTAAAAACATTAGAGAATAATATAACGAAAAAAACAAAATTAATTTTTGTAGAAAATCCAGGAAGTAATACTTTTGATTTTCAAGATTTAAGTAAAATCATTTCAATCGCAAAAAAACATAAAATATTTACGGCGATCGACAACACTTGGGGAACTCCATATTACTTGAAACCAATGAAATTAGGTTTTGATATGTCAATTGTTTCAGCAACCAAATATTACTCTGGTCACTCCGATGTGATGGGAGGTAGTTTGGCTGTAAATAAAAAAGTTTTTAATAAAGTAAAAGCTGCTGAAAAAATTACAGGTTTAAGACTGGGTCCAGATGATGCTTATTTAATTACAAGAGGTTTGAGAACTCTTGATGTTAGATTAGATAGACATAGTGAGAATGCAAAAAAAATAGCAGCTTTTTTATCAAAAAATAAAAAAATCCAGTTACTTTATCCATTTAAGAAAAATTCAGAGAATTATAGAATGTGGAAAAAATATTACTCAGGTGCGTCAGGTTTAATGGGTTTAAAAATAAAATCAAGTAGTGCTAACTCGGTCAAAAAATTTGTAAATTCGCTTAAATTATTTGGCTATGGATATAGCTGGGGTGGATTTGAAAGTTTGGTATTACATCAAGAATTTAGAGAAACGGGGAAAAGAAATTATATGAATTTGTTAAAAGATGAACATTTAGTCCGATTGCATATAGGACTAGAAGACCCTAAAGACTTAATTCAGGATATTAAACAAGCGTTAAAATATTTAAGATGATTTCTGAAAAATTTTTCCAATCTAAAACTGCAATTATAACCTTGATAGCTGCATGTTTCGTTGTTTTAATTTCTTTAGGTGTAAGACAAACTTTCGGACTATTTTTTATAGATTTTAATGAAAGTTTAAAAATCAGTAATACCGCGTTTGGTTTTGCCATAGGAATGCAAATGCTTATGTGGGGTATCACAGGTCCTATTTTTGGGGCAATTGCAGATAAATATGGCGGACATATAGCTATAATTACAGCATTTATTTTTTATACATTAGGTATTTATTTTTTATACACCGAGCCTAACACCGGAATATTTTTTCAAATTCACATGGGTTTATTAATTGGAATTGGACTTGGTGGTACAGCGATCAGTATTCCAATGTCAATTGTGGGAAAACATTTTCCATTATCAACAAGAACAATTGCTATGAGTTTTGTAACTGCAATAGGGTCATTTGGTTATTTTCTTTCACCAATTTTTACAAATTACTCATTAAATGAATTTGGGTGGAAGTATACATTATACATATTCAGTTTATTTTTATTATCAGGATTAGTTGCAGCATATTTTGTAAGATCTCCATCAGATACAGAAAAAGTTGAAAAAACATCTGACCAATCATTTAAAGAAGCTCTTTCAGAAGCATTTAAAACTAAGAGTTATATATTACTTGTTTCAGGATTTTTCGTTTGTGGTTTTCACATAACTTTAGTTGGAACTCATGTTCCAAAGTATGTGGTAGATAGAGGATTAGAGGACTGGACAGCTGCAGCAATACTATCCTTAATCGGAGTTTTTAATATTTTTGGTTCATTATTAAGTGGCTATCTTTCAGCGAAGATGAGTAAAAAAATTATATTAAGTGCGATCTATTTTTTAAGGGGTATTTCGATTGCACTGTTTATATTCCTTCCTGCAAGTAATATTAATGCATTCTTATTTGGAGCAAGTTTTGGTTTCTTATGGCTTTCAACAGTTCCAGCTACAAGTGGAATAGTAGCTCATTTATTTGGTACTAAATATTTGGGTCTTCTATACGGTATTGTTTTTTTAAGTCATCAAATTGGATCTTTTTTTGGCGCTTATTTGGGTGGATTATTTCATGATACATATGGGTCATATGATTACGCGTGGTATTTAGCAATTGCTTTATCCTTATTCGCAGCAATAATACATTTACCAATT
>CABZPS010000050.1 GCA_902527635.1 uncultured Pelagibacteraceae bacterium
TTCATATTTTGGAAAGCCCATTTTATTTGCGACATCGATAGTGCCTAAAATACCAACAGTAGAATTCACTGCAAGTCTAGCAGTATTTATTATCGCTAATTTAATATCACCCTGCAAAACATTATTAGGTATTGTAACTAGACTTGACAAATTTGTTACAAAGTTGTGTGTACCTTTTTGAATAGGATCTGGTAAGTCTCTATAACTTTCAGCAAGTGGTTTTATTATCGCTTTATCTAATTTTTGATTGAAAGCAAAAGTTGCTCTATTTAAATTTTCAAAACAATCTTTTACTTTTTTTGGTTTTTTATCTAATTTTAACTCACCGTCTGATCCAGCATTAGCATTGAATGCTAATAAAAAAATTGAAATAATAATTATATGTAATTTTTTTATCATATTAGTATATTTTATATTATTGATAATGATTGTAAATTAACATTTAATCAAAAAAAATGTCCATAAAATGTTTATAAATAGCCCAAAATTATACTAATATTATTTAAATGATGAATCAGACTTGTGATTATTCTCTAAATTTTGGCTTACCAAAAAGATCAAAAAAAAAAATAAAGTTTGTTGTGCTCCATTATACAGGTATGAAGAATGAATTTTCTGCTATCAAAAGATTACAGGAACCAAAGTTTAAAGTAAGCTCTCATTATTTGATTAAAAAAAATGGTGAGATAATAACTTTAGTTCCAGATCTTTATGAAGCTTGGCATGCTGGATTATCAAGCTGGGAAAGCTATAGTTCATTAAACAAAAATTCAATTGGAATTGAAATTACCAATCCAGGACATCAATTTGGTTATAGAAACTTTTCTAAAAAACAAATTTGCTCTCTTGAAAAATTATTAAAACACTTAATTAAAAAGTACCAAATAAAAAAAGAGTATATTCTTGGTCATTCAGATATATCTCCCAATCGAAAAAAAGATCCTGGTGAAAAATTTCCTTGGCAAAGATTAGCAAAAAAAAATTTAGCCAGCTGGCACAATTTAGATCAAAAAAAAATCAAAAAATTTAGAAAAATTAAGATTTTATCAAAAGTAGATAAAACTAAATTTATTCAAAATCTTTATAAAATTGGATATAATAAATTAAAAAAATTTCAATTTTATAAAAATGAAAAACTTTTAACTAGGGCTTTCCAAAGAAGATTTAGACAAGATTTAGTGGATGGAAATATTGATAAAGAATGTCTTTTAATAAGCAAAAACTTATTATTTCATTAGATATAAAGCTTGAAATTTTACAATTAAATTATAAATTGTTAGGGCCAGATGAACGATTTATCGCTTTAATTTTTTTAAAGAGGAAAGTCCGGACTCTACAAGGATACAGTGCCAGGTAATTCCTGGCAGGGGCAACCCTAGGGATAGTGCCACAGAAAATAAACCGCCATAACATGGCAAGGGTGAAAAGGTGTGGTAAGAGCACACCGGTTCTATTGGTAACAATGAACGCTGGAAAACCCCACTGAGAGCAAGACTAAGTAGAGATGACATTGTTGAAAAAGCTAAAAGCCATCCTTGGCTAGTCATCAGGGTTAGTTGCTTGAGCTTAAAAGTGATTTTAAGCCTAGATAAATGATAAATTTAAATGACAGAACCCGGCTTACAGTTCATCTGGCTCCTTAAAAAAATAATATAATAAATATAAATGTTCACTTTTTGACACATTATTGATCAAATTTTTTAATTGTCAGTAATAATCTAGGTATTGACTCTTTTTTTAAAAACCCATAAAATCCCAAATATTCCCATATTTGGGAAATAAAGAATTTTATGGGTTATGTTTTTATCAACTTACGAAAACAAACTAGACAAAAAAGGAAGGGTTTCAGTGCCTGCAAATTTTAGATCATACTTATCTAATTTAGGATACAATGGAGTTATTTGTTATCCATCTTTCAATAATCAATCAATAGAAGCATGGCCTCAAGATAGAATAGAAAAAATTTCTAACACAATAGACTCATTGAATCCATTCGAAGAAAAAAGAGATTTTTTTGCTACATCAATTTTGTCTGAAAGTACAAATTTACAATTTGATAGTGAAGGTAGAATTTTACTAACTTCAAAATTATTAAAACATGCAAAAATAAAAAATAGCATGATTTTTGTTGGTCAAGGAAAAACCTTCCAAATTTGGGAACCAACAATTTTTGAAAAATTTAGGGCTAGCGCTAGAAAAAAAGCAAATTCAAATCGTTCAAGTCTTAAATGGGAAAGTCAATTTAACGAATAAAAAAAAGGAGGGGGATCAAATGACGATTAATTTCAAAGTACCGGAGATAAAAGAGTTACAACCAAGGCTTTTAGTAATGGGTATTGGTGGTGCAGGTGGAAATGCTATTAATGAAATGATTGATAATGGAATGCAAGGTGTTGAATTCATTGCTGTAAATACAGATGCACAAGATTTAAAACATAGTAGAGCAAAATCAAAAGTCCAAATAGGTTTAAATTTAACCAAGGGATTGGGAGCTGGTGCAAAGCTTGATATTGGCCAGGCTGCTGCAGATGAATCCCTTAATGATATAATAAATATTTTACAGGGTGCAAATATGGTTTTCATCGCCGCTGGTATGGGTGGTGGTACAGGAACTGGTGC
>CABZPS010000051.1 GCA_902527635.1 uncultured Pelagibacteraceae bacterium
TTCTTTGGCTATTTGCTCTGAAACACCATCAACCTCAAATAATATTCTCCCTGGTTTAACCCTACAAGCGTAAAATTCAGGAGATCCTTTTCCTTTTCCCATTCTTACCTCAATTGGTTTTTTTGAAACTGGCACATTAGGAAAAATTCTTGTCCAAACTCTACCTTGCCTTTTCATGTGTCTTGTTAAAGCAACTCTAGCTGCCTCTATTTGTTTTCCGGTTACTCTATCAGGTGATAAAGCTTTAAGTGCGTAAGCACCATAATTTATAAAATTGGCTCTGGATGCGGTTCCATGAATTCTGCCTTTGTGAGCTTTTCTCCATTTTGTTCTGACTGGCTGTAGCATCGTTATTTATTATCTTTCCCTTTTACTTTGTTTGTTTCCTGACTAAATTCTTTTGCAAATACTTCACCTTTATATATCCACACTTTAATTCCAATAATTCCATAGGTAGTTAATGCCTCTGCTTCAGCATAATCAATATCGGCCCTTAAGGTATGCGACGGTATACTTCCATCCCTTAGCCACTCAGTTCTTGCAATCTCATTTCCACCTAATCTGCCGCTCACTGAAACCTTGATCCCTTTCGCACCCAGTCTTAAACATGACTGCATTGCTCTTTTCATTGCTCTTCTGTAAGATATTCTTTTTACTAACTGCTGAGCAATATTTTCAGCGACTAAGTAAGCGTTTGTCTCTGGTTTTTTTACTTCTTTGATATTTAGAGTTACATCATTTGTTGTAAGTTTAGATAGATTATTTTTAATTTTATCAATATCACTGCCCTTCTTACCTATTACGAAACCTGGTCTAGATGTATAAATAGTTACATAACATTTATTTGCAGTTCTCTCTATCATTACTTTAGATACACCAGAATTAATAACATTTTTTTTTATATAATCTCTTATCTTGAAATCCTCGATTAAATAATTTCCAAAATCCTTCTTTTTAGCGTACCAAACTGAGTCCCAACCTCTATTGACACCTAATCTAAAACCAACTGGATTAACTTTTTGACCCATGACTTTCCACTTTCTTTGTTTCTGTTAAAATAATAGTTACGCTAGAATAAGGCTTAAGAATTGGTGCAGCTCTTCCTTTTGCTCTAGGTCTAAATCTCTTCATTGTAATTTTTTTTCCACAATAAGCTTCTTTTACAACTAGCTTATCAATATCGTATTGAAAATTGTTCTCGGCATTTGCAACTGCTGAACTAATTGTTTTTCTAATATCTTTTGTGATTCTTTTTTCTGAAAACTGTAAATCTCTAATTGCTATATCAACTTTTTTTCCAACTATGCTTCTTAAAATAGGATTTAGTTTTCTAACACTAGACCTAACATTATTGTTTACTGATCTTACGCTTTTATCGTTTTTTTTTATATTTTTCTTATTTTTACTCATAATATTTTATTTTTTTGCCTCTGCCTCAGCTGGTTTTGCTTTTTTATCAGCTGGAGTATGACCAAAAAAAGTTCTTGTTGGGGCAAATTCACCTAATTTGTGTCCTACCATATCTTCAGATACTGTAATTGGTATAAACTTTTTACCATTATAAATTAAAAAACTTACACCTACAAAGTCAGGTATAATTGTTGATTTTCTTGACCAAGTTTTAATCGGTATTTTTTTTGGATCTGACTTATACCTGTCTACCTTTTTCATTAAACTTTCCTCGACAAAAGGTCCTTTCCATACAGCTCTAGCCATTACTTAGTATCCTTTCTTCTATTTCTTCTTTTAACTATAAATTTATCTGTTCTTTTGTTGTCTCTAGTTTTTAAACCTTTAGCAGATTGACCAGTCGGTGAAACAGGGTGTCTTCCTCCAGCCGATTTGCCCTCACCACCACCATGAGGATGATCTACGGGATTTTTCACAACTCCTCTGGTATGAGGTCTTCTACCTAGCCATCTTGATCTTCCTGCTTTTCCAATTTTAATATTTTTTTGATCAGGATTGCTTAAGACCCCTATGGTGGCTAAAGATCTTGAATCTATCTTTCTCACCTCACCTGAGGTCAATTTGATTAAGCTGTAGTTTCCATCAATACCACTTATTATTACCGATGTGCCAGCTGATCTTGCTAACTTACCACCTGCACCAGGTTGAATTTCGACATTGTGAACATTAATACCTACAGGAATATCTTGCAAAGGCATGCAATTTCCAACTTTTATTTCTTTTTTAGAGCCATTTTCAATTTTATCACCAACTTTAATTTTCTGTGGTGCTAGATAGTATGCGTGAACACCATCTTCAAATTTTACTAACATTATATAACACGACCTATTAGGATCATATTCTATTCTCTCAACTGTTGCTTTTACATCAAATTTCTTACGATAAAAATCGACATGTCTGTACATTTTTTTATGACCACCGGCTCTATTGATAGATGTTATATGTCCATTATTATTTCTACCTTTCATAGAATTTTTAGGTGAAACAAGAGATTTAAAAGGCTTACCCTTCCATAATCCAGATCTATCAACTAGAATTGTTCCTCTAGTAGATTTTGTATAAGGTTTAAACGTTTTTAATCCCATAATTAAATTCCTGCCGTAAGATCAATACTTTGACCTTTTTTTAGAGTTATTATG
>CABZPS010000052.1 GCA_902527635.1 uncultured Pelagibacteraceae bacterium
GAAAACGTGATAGTTTTCAAATAATGTATGAGATCTTCATAAATGATGATAAAAAAATAATAGAGACTGGAGAAATTCTTTTTGCGAATTTAAAGTTAAGTGGAAAAGATAACCCATTATATTTTTTTAACTCCAAAAATAGTAATGGTCATTATGATAAAAATGGAAGAAGTAGTCAAAAAGCACTTATGAAAACTCCAATCAATGGAGCAAGACTATCTTCTCCATTTGGTATGAGAAAACATCCAATTGATGGATTTAATAAAATGCATCGTGGGACTGATTTTGCTGCACCTATGGGAACTCCAATAATGGCATCAGGTAACGGTGTTGTAAAGAAAGCTGGGTGGTGTGGTGGAGGTGGAAATTGTGTAATGATCAAACATAATTCTACTTATAAAACAGTTTATGCACACATGTCAAAATTTGCTAGTGGAATAAGAAGTGGAGTAAGAGTAAAACAAGGACAGACAATTGGATATGTTGGATCAACTGGTAAGTCAACAGGTCCTCATCTCCATTACGAAGTTATAGTCAATGGGAAAAAAATAAATTCTCAAACTCTTAAATTACCCTCAGGAAAAATACTCAAAGGTAAGGAAAGAGAGCTTTTTGAGACAGCTAAAATAAAATTAGATGTTTTAAAATCAGAAAAAATTATTGGATTAAACTAACTTACTTTAGTCTCAATTTTATCATCAACTTGATTGTTATCTTGTGAAAAATTTTCAGTATCTTTATTATTACTTTCTGACAAACTCTGCTCAGAATTTTTATATGGTTTATTATCTAGTTGTTTTTTTTGAATCTCTCTTTCACTAAGCACTCTTGTAAAATGATCTGCATGTTGAAAGTAGTTTTCCGATAAAATTTTATCACCTGTTGATAATGCCTCTCTTGCTAAATTATTATATTTTTCAATTAACTTAGATGCGTTCTGATTGTTTCTTCCCGACAATTTTCTTTGAAAAGTGTCGTTATTAGCAAAATTGTTGTATTTATTTCTGTCATGACCAACTTTAAAATTTCTATCACTTCTTCTAAAGTTGTTTCGTCTAGTATTATTGTTTCTGAAAGTTACCATAATCTCAAATTTTAGTGCTTACTATACACCTGTTATTTTTGGCAAAATCTTTAATAACATCTTTAATATAATATCCATTATTTATTAAAATTTTTTTTACTTTATCTTTTTGATCAAAAGCTATCTCAAGAATTAATATGCCGCCTTTTTTAATTAGCTTAGACGAATTATTGATAACATTCTTTAACTCAAGTAACCCATCTATGCCACCATCTAATGCCGATATTGGCTCGTAATCATAAACATCTCTCTCCAGATATTTTAGTTTGAATTTTTTAATATATGGAGGATTAGATATAATCAAATCATATTTGCCATAATTGAAATTGTCAACATCTGATTTGAACAACTTAACTCTATTGTGTAAATCAAGTTTTTTTATATTTGACTTACAAATATCTAGGGTTTTCTTGTAAATATCAATACCTGTACCATAAAAACCCTTCCGCTCTTTTAAGATAGATAATAAGATACACCCTGAGCCAACACCAACATCTAATATTTTTAGCTTTAATTTATTTTTTGTAAATTTTAAGGCTTGCTCAACTACGGTCTCGGTATCAGGCCTTGGAATAAGGACATCTTCGGTAATATCAAACTCATATTTCCAAAACTCCTTTTTGCCAAGTAAATAGGCAATTGGTTTTTTTTTTGAGCGTTCTTCAATTAAATTATTAAAAAGTTCAATTTGTTTAATTGACAAATTAGTATCAAAATTCAAAATTATATCTTTACGCTTTTTGTTAAAAACTTCTGACATTAAAATTTCACTATCTAGTTTGTGAGACTTAATCCCATTTTCTTTTAATGTGTCGTTTCCTTTTTTTATAGCCTCCAAAATATTCATAAATTCTCCTCAAAGATTGCTTAAACTTTCTTCTTGAGCTTTAAGTGATAGAGACTCAATCATTTCGTCAAAAGCCTCTCCTTCTAAAAATTCCTCAAGTTTATGCAAAGTCAAATTGATTCTATGGTCTGTAACTCTTCCTTGAGGAAAGTTATAAGTTCTTATTCTTTCAGACCTGTCACCTGTTCCAATTTTACTTTTTCTTTCTTTTGATCTTTCTTGATCGATTCTAGATCTCTCTAATTCGTACAATCTTGCTCTTAAAATTTTTAAACCCTTAGCTTTATTTTTGTGTTGAGATTTTTCATCTTGCTGGGAAACAGAAATTCCACTGGGTATATGTGTAATTCTTACTGCACTATCTGTTGTATTTACGGATTGTCCACCAGGTCCTCCAGCTCTAAAAACGTCAATACGCAAATCAGACTCATTTATTTTTAAATCAACTTCTTCAGCCTCTGGCAACACAGCTACGGTAGCAGCCGAAGTATGTACTCTTCCTTGAGTTTCTGTATCAGGTACTCTCTGGACTCTATGAACTCCACTTTCGTATTTTAGAGTGGAATAAATGTTAACTCCTTTTATGGATGCAATAACTTCTTTTAATCCACCCGCTTCACTTTTTGAAATCGATATTATTTCCAAAAACCATTTTTTTTTATTACTTACTTTCTCGT
>CABZPS010000053.1 GCA_902527635.1 uncultured Pelagibacteraceae bacterium
GACGTCCTTGTTTCAAGTGGAGAACAAGTAGCTTGTTCTTTAATTGCTGCAAGATTGTCGCATTTAGGACTAAAATCTCGATCTTGGCTATCGTGGCAAATACCAATAATTACATCAGGCGATCACAAAAATTCGAAAATTTTTTCAATCTACAGAAAAAAAATTTCAGATTATATTAAAAAAGGAGGCATACCCGTAGTTGCTGGTTTTCAAGGAATTAATATTAATGATAGAATTACCACAATAGGCAGAGGTGGGTCAGATGCAAGTGCGATAGTATTAGCAAAATTTTTTAAAGCTGAGAGATGTATCATCTATACTGATGTTGAGGGGGTCTACACAACTGATCCAAATAAATTAAAAAAAGCCAGAAAAATTAAGGTGATTTCCTATGAAGAAATGTTAGAAATGGCATCTCTTGGTGCAAAAGTAATGCAACCAGTTTCAATTCAAGACGCACGTTTAAACAGGATTAATATCGAGGTCAAATCTTCATTTAAAAAAGGGACTGGCACATTAATTACAAAAAGAAAAAATATTATTAATAACAAGATTATTGCAGGTATTTCATCAACCCAAAATGATGCTAAGGTTTCTTTGGTAGGTGTTAAAGATAAACCAGGAGTTGCAGCAAAAATTTTTAAGCCTTTATCAGAAAATTTAATAAATGTTGATATGGTCGTTCAAAATATTTCGGCAAATGGAAAAGAAACTGATTTAACTTTTACTATTAAATCTGATGATTTAAACAAAACGAAGAAAATAATTTGGTCTAACAAAAATATAAAATTTAGAAAATTGTTATTAAAAAAAAATGTTTCCAAAATTTCAATTATTGGTGTTGGAATGATATCAACACCCGGAGTAACATTCAGAATGTTTCAGGCTCTTGCGAATAAAAAAATTAATATTCAGGTAATCTCAACTTCTGAGATAAAAATTTCAGTCTTGATTGATAAAAAGAATACAAATAAAGCACTTATTGCTTTACATAAAGAATTTAAATTAGATAGATAATAATGAGCATAAGACCATTTAGAGATATTAAAAGAAGAAAAACTAGAGAAATAAATGTAGGTAAAGTAAAAGTAGGTGGAAATAATCCTATTTCAGTTCAGTCAATGACAAATACTTTGACTACAGATATAAAAGCTACAATTAGCCAAATAAATAATATTTGTGGTGAGGGCGCTGATATTGTAAGGGTCTCTTGTCCAGACGAGGCATCAACAAAAGCACTTAAAGAGATCACAAAAAATGTAGATATTCCTATAGTTGCAGATATTCATTTCCATTTTAAAAGAGCAATAGAAGCCGCTGAAAATGGAGCTAGCTGTTTAAGAATAAATCCTGGAAATATTGGAAATGTAAATAAAATTAAAGAAGTAGTGAAAGCAGCCTCTCAAAACAATTGTTCTATAAGAGTAGGTGTTAATGCTGGCTCTTTAGAAAAAGATATTTTAGAAAAATTTAAAGAACCATGTCCTGAAGCATTAGTTGAAAGTGCTTTAAGAAACATAAAAATTTTAGAGGATGAAAATTTTTACAATATGAAAGTAAGTGTGAAATCTTCAGATATATTCTTATCTATTATGGCTTATCGCCAACTTTCAAAGAAAATTGATTACCCTTTACATTTAGGGATTACTGAAGCAGGAAGTTTCGTTACTGGAAGTATAAAGTCATCTATTGGGTTAGGTACATTACTTTTAGAGGGTATTGGGGATACTATTAGAATATCTTTATCTGATGATCCAGTCAAAGAAGTTAAAATTGGAAATGAAATACTAAAATCATTAAATTTAAGGGAAAGAGGAGTAAAAATCATTTCTTGTCCATCATGTGCAAGACAAGGTTTTCAAGTTATAGAAACAGTAAAAATTTTAGAAAAAAGGCTTGCACATATTACAAAACCTATAACACTATCTATAATTGGTTGTGTGGTTAATGGCCCTGGAGAAGCAGCGTTTACAGATGTTGGCATAACTGGCGGCAACAAGGGTAGTAATATGCTTTATTTGTCTGGAATACAGTCAGAAAAAGTTTTGACAAATGACATGATTGAAAAAGTCGTATCTGAAGTTGAAAAAAAAGCTTCTGAGCTTGAGAATTTTTAAAATGATTCCTGATAAAACCATTAAAGATTTGATAAGTAAGCATTCTAATTTAGAGAAAGAATTGTCTTCAAAAGACATAGATAAAAAATTTTTTGCAGAAAAATCAAAAGAGTATTCAGATTTAAATGAAATAGTTGATGATGCA
>CABZPS010000054.1 GCA_902527635.1 uncultured Pelagibacteraceae bacterium
CTCAATTGATAAAGAAAAAATGAAAAAAATGGCAAAGATGGATAAAGCTATGGCTCATTCGCACAGCAATAGTGTTTTATTAGAACCAAAACAAAAGGGAAATATCATTTGGAAATTTGATAATGCAGTAAATATTGAAATTGCATGTAATGTGCCAGGCCATTATCAAGTTGGAATGATAGCCAAAGTTGATATAAACTAATTTAATGGATAATGCAGTCAATGCCAATTTTAATTGGTCTTGTAAACATACATGGAAAAGAAGCGCTAAAAACACAGGTTGGTGTTTATTAGGTTGTGCAATTGGCGATTTCGGTACTATTTTATTTTTTCAACTAACTAAAATTCCATTCCCAGTTATGGGAATAATGACTTTAGCTATTATCAACGGATTAATCACAAGTGTTATTTTAGAGACAGTAATCCTAATAAAACAAAATTTTGATTTTTCTAAAGCCTTAAAAACAGCAATGGGAATGAGTTTTATATCGATGATAAGTATGGAGATCATGATGAATTTGACTGATTACTTTTTAACTGGTGGCGCAATTCTTACTTGGTGGGTAGTTCCAATTATGCTCTTAGTTGGATTTTTAACACCCTGGCCTTATAACTATTGGAGATTAAAAAAATTTAATATTGCGTGTCATTAAAAAATTGGGATAACAAAACTTGGCTTTCATCACCGTCATATATTAAATCTTTTAATAATTTTTTATTAAAACAGATTAAATTAAATAAAAATAGCGGGATTTTAGATATAGGTTGTGGCAGGGGCAAGATTCTAGGAAGCTTATCATCAAAATTAAGCTTAAAGAAAAAAGCAACTGGTATAGATATAGAAAAACACAAAGATAGAGATAAAAGAATAATTTTTAAAAAAATTGATGCACTTACATTTTTAAAAAAAAACAAAAAAAAATTTGATTTAATTTTAGTAAAACAAACAATTCATCTTTTTAAAATTAAAGATATCAAAAATATACTCAAATTGTCTAAAAAAATGCTAAATGCGAAGGGTAAAATTTTTATTTTTACTCTAGATCCTCTTAATAACGAAATTCCAACATTTTCAATTATGAAAAAAAAATTGGAAAAAGCATTAATTAGAGACAAGAAAATAATTCGATCGATTTCGTATTTATTCAAAGGAAAACTCATTAGAGGATTTAGTTACAAAGTTAAAATTTCAAGGAAAAAATATATGGAAATGGTAAACAGCAAATATATATCGGTGTTGTTGGGAATGAGCCAAAAAACTATATTTAGTGGTTTAAATGAAATAAAAAGAAAGTATAGGAAACAAATATCTTTTGAAGATAAATTGATTTGTCTAATTTTAAATAGGTAAATTTAAAAAATAATTAGGGGGTTTGCTCTTTAGTTAATTAACCAAAAGAGCCAACCCTAATTTGCCGTTCTGACATTTAAGTCCAAAAGGACCATATATTTTATTTACGTTTTTATGAAGTATGAAAATACCCAGCTAAGTATCAGGTGGTGTTTGATTCATTAAAGCTACCTCCTTGATTAAAATATTAAATTTTGATCAGGTTGTAATCAATAAATTTATTTAAATTTTTGGAAAATATATTCCTTGAATACAACTTAGGTATATAATAATATTCCCGCATTCTAAAGAATTCACTTCTTAATAGAAAATTTTCATTTGCATAAATAGTGAGGATAGTTAAAGTTTAAATGTGAAATATATTAATGGGATAATAAAATTAATTGTAAGTTTATTTGTTTCTACAATTATAATTTATGCAGTTAATATAGCTGCTGGGTTTGCAGGAGCGGATTATTCTTTCACCCATGGTGAAACTTTCGTCATATGGATATTAATGGCAATATTAGTAAACAATTGTTTTAATAAATAATTTATATATTAAATTTTCTTTTTAAATGATTAATTTTTCCTTCAGTACTATCATAATCTATATAACAACCTTGAAGAAATCTGTTGCCCTCATTGGCATTAAAAGATGTCCTTCCATGAAGAAGTCGATAGTTGTCCATCATTAATAAATCTCCTGAAAGAAGTTTAAATTCAATTCTATAGTTGTTCGAATTATATAATTCAGAAATTTTATTTCTTGCTTTGTAGTAAACATCTAGTTTTTCTTTATCGATTAATGGAACAAAATCTAGCCTTGGGCTAAATCTAACTTGTTTAAAATTTTTATTTTCATCTAACTCAATCATTTTAGCCCAATTTTCTAATATTACATTCTTATCTATAAATTGATATTTT
>CABZPS010000055.1 GCA_902527635.1 uncultured Pelagibacteraceae bacterium
TGTATTTAATTTTTGCAATCGTTGCAGGAGTTATTGGAACTGCATTTTCAGTTTTAATGAGAATGGAACTGATGCATCCAGGAGATGGTATTTTAGGTGGAAACTATCACTTATATAATGTTCTAGTGACTGGTCACGGATTAATCATGATTTTTTTTATGGTAATGCCTGCTATGATTGGTGGGTTTGGTAATTGGTTTGTTCCAATAATGATTGGTGCACCTGACATGGCATTCCCAAGAATGAATAATATTTCTTTTTGGTTGTTACCTGTGTCCTTAACATTATTAATTCTATCAATTTTTGCAGATGGCCCCCCGGGACAAACAGGTGTCGGCGGTGGATGGACTATTTATCCCCCATTATCATCTAAAGCTGGTCAACCAGGTCCAGCAATGGATTTAGCAATATTAAGTTTGCATTTGGCAGGAGCTTCATCAATTTTGGGTGCTGTTAATTTTATAACTACAATTTTAAATATGAGAACTCCAGGCATGACATTGCACAAGATGCCTCTGTTTGCCTGGTCAATTTTAGTTACAGCATTTTTATTACTTTTATCTTTACCTGTTTTAGCTGGAGCAATTACAATGTTGTTGACTGATAGAAATTTTGGAACTGCTTTTTTTGAGGCTCAAACTGGAGGTGATCCTGTATTGTTCCAACACTTATTTTGGTTTTTTGGTCATCCAGAGGTTTATATTTTAATTCTTCCAGGTTTCGGAATGATAAGCCACATTGTCTCAACATTTTCAAAAAAACCTGTCTTTGGATATCTAGGTATGGCATATGCAATGGTAGCTATCGGAATAGTTGGATTTGTTGTTTGGGCGCACCACATGTATACAGTTGGTCTAAGCACCGATACTAAAGCTTACTTTTTAGCAGCAACGATGATTATTGCTGTACCAACTGGAATAAAAATTTTTTCATGGATTGCCACAATGTGGGGTGGATCTATATCTTTCAAAACACCAATGGTGTGGGCATTAGGATTTATATTTATGTTTACAGTTGGTGGCGTAACGGGAGTAGTTTTGGCTAATGCAGGAGTAGATACAGCAATGCATGATACTTATTATGTAGTTGCTCATTTTCATTATGTGCTCTCTTTAGGTGCTGTTTTTGCAATATTCGCGGGATTTTATTATTGGTTTTCAAAAATGAGTGGTTACGAATATTCAGAGTGGTTAGGACAATTACATTTTTGGCTAACTTTTGTTGGAGTAAATCTAATATTTTTCCCTCAACATTTCTTAGGTTTGGCAGGCATGCCTAGAAGGTATGCAGATTATCCAGATGCATTTGCAGGATGGAATTATATATCATCCATAGGATCTTATGTGGCAGTAGCAGGACTAGCTGTTTTTTTTATTAATCTTATTTATGCGTTTGCAAAAAAGAAGGCAGCAGCAAGAAATCCTTGGGGAGAAGGAGCTACAACTTTAGAGTGGACTGTGCCATCACCACCTAACTTCCATACTTTTGATGAACTTCCAAAGTTTGAGGACGATCAAGATACACAAAAGTCACACGGGTAGTGAGAGTATAAAAGATTGATGAATAATATAAGGCTAAAAAAAAGAAGTCTAAGCCAAGAGGATTTATTTAATTTATCAGAGTTATTTAAATTAATGAAGCCTAGAGTGATGTCTCTAGTTATTTTTACTTGTGCTGTTGGTTTATTAACAGCACCAGACCTTGTCCCAACTAAAGAAGCTGTAATTGGTATCTTGTTAGTTTCACTAGGTGCGGGTGCAGCGGGTGCATTAAATATGTGGTACGAGTCTGATCTGGATGCTCTAATGACAAGGACCTGTTTAAGGCCAATTCCGACTGGAAAAGTGAATAGAAATCAAGCTTTAATATTTGGCATCACGTTATCAATTGTTTCAGTAGTGGCCTTAGATTATTTTACAAATAGAATTTCAGCTGCAATATTACTTTTAACAATACTATTTTATGTTTTTGTTTATACGATCTGGCTTAAGAGAAGAACGCCCCAAAATATTGTTATTGGTGGTGCTGCAGGTGCATTTCCACCAGTAATAGGATGGACTATTTCTATGGGTTCACTTTCATTAGAACCACTCACTTTTTTTCTTATAATATTTTTTTGGACACCCTCACATTTTTGGGCGTTGAGTTTATATAAATCCGATGATTA
>CABZPS010000056.1 GCA_902527635.1 uncultured Pelagibacteraceae bacterium
ATATTTGTGATTGGAATAATTGTAAAGAATTGGGTGAATATAAAGCACCAATTGAAAGAGATAATAGTAAAAAATTCAGAATGCTTTGCTTAAAACATGTAAAAGAATTCAACAAAAATTGGAATTATTTTTCTGGTATGAATGACAATCAAATATTGAATTTTCTAAAATCAGATATGACTTGGCACAAGCCAACGCAAAGTTTTAGCTCTTCAGACAATTTTTTTAAGATACTTTGGAATAACACCTTAAAAGATGAATCTGATAAAAAGAAAATTAAAAGTGAGTTTAATTATATGCGTCAATTTAAATTTGATCATAAAGATATTAAAGCTTTTGAAATACTTGGATTAGCAGTTGGTATGAAGTGGATAAAAGTACAACGAAAATTCAAAACACTTGTCAAAAAATTTCACCCTGATATGAATTCAGGAAATAAAAAATATGAGGAAAAACTTAAATTAATTACATTAGCTTACACACAACTAAAAAACACTTATAGAGAAAAAATTGACACCTAACATAGACAATCAACCTGATATAAAAGTTTCAATAAAACAAACTTTCGGAATAGAGTCTGAAATGGAGGTTGATGCATTTTCAAAAAAAAATGATTATGTGCCCGATATAGATAAAAATTATAAATTTGATAGAGATACAACTTTAGCTATAATTTCGGGTTTTGCATTCAATAAAAGAGTGCTTGTTCAGGGATATCATGGCACTGGTAAATCTACTCATATAGAGCAAATTGCTGCTAGATTAAATTGGCCATGCATCAGAGTAAATCTTGATAGTCACATAAGTAGAATCGATTTAATAGGTAAAGACTCAATTGTATTAAAAGATAATAAGCAAGTTACAGAATTTAAAGAGGGAATTCTTCCTTGGTCAATACAAAACCCTGTAGCTCTAGTTTTTGATGAATACGATGCTGGAAGACCAGATGTCATGTTTGTCATTCAAAGAATTCTTGAATCAGAAGGAAGCTTTACACTTCTAGATAAAAATAAGGTTTTAAAACAAAATAAATATTTTAGATTGTTTGCAACTTCTAATACTGTAGGACTTGGTGATACAAGTGGACTTTACCATGGCACACAACAAATAAATCAAGGTCAGATGGATAGGTGGAATATTGTAACAACTCTTAACTATTTAAGTTTAGATAAAGAAATGGACATTATATTAGCTAAAAATAAATCTTTAAATAATCCTAAAGGAAAAGAGAAAGTTTCAAATATGATAAAAGTTGCATCCCTAACTCGAAAGGGATTTACTGCTGGAGATATAAGTACTGTAATGAGTCCAAGAACAGTACTGCATTGGGCTGAAAATGCAGAAATATTTAAAGATATAGGATACGCATTTAGAGTTACTTTTCTAAATAAATGTGATGAAGTTGAAAAAAATATCATAGCAGAATACTACCAAAGATGTTTTGGAGAAGAGCTACCAGAGTCACTAGCAAATATTCAAATTTAAATGAAAAATAATAAGGCCGAAAACTTAAAAGAAAAACTTAAACAAGCTTTAACTTCAACAGCAAGAGTGATTTCTGATGATATTAGTCTTAAAAATATTGATGAAAAAAATAAAAAAAATTTGAATTTTGTAAATATTGAAGATCTTAAATCAAAAGGAGATTTCATTAAAGCTAGAGCAGAGTCTGACTCGTCTGCTTTAAAAAAAAAGTTTTCAAATGATGGAATTTACAAAAAGAATTTACCTTTAAATTCCTCATATAAGTCTCTTTATTCTATCGCAGAAAAAGTAAGGTATGAGTGCCTGGGCTCAAAAATATTGAAAGGTATAGAAAAAAATCTTAAAAAAAATTATGATCAAATAATCCAGTTAAAAAGAAAAGACCAATTAAATTCAAAAGAAGATGTACCAGTAGTAGAGGCTTTTGAATTGTATATGTTAAAGAAATTTCTAAACGTCAAATTAAATACCTTAACCAAAAATATGTTGAATTTTTGGGAAAAAGATTTCGATAAAGTAATGAACAGACACATTGAATTTTTAAAAGAAAATTTAGAATATC